>JANLTL010000506.1:0-2070 GCA_031362905.1 Burkholderiales bacterium
CCCAGCGCCTCGACGGCCAGTTCGGCGCCTCCGGCTGCTGCATCTGGAGCCAGGAGTTTTACGAGACGGACCGGCGCCGCGGCTTTGTACGCGGCTACACCATGGAGATTGTGCGCGGGCGCGGCCCGCTGGTGACGGCGCTGATTGGTTTGGGGAGCGGCCAGATTCCCTGGGGCGAAGGGTTTCACGATGCCCTCGGCAAAGTGTTCGCGCACAGCACCGGCATGGTCAATATCTGTGAAGACCTGCCCGAGGCGCACAACCGCGTGATGCTGGATGCATCGCTGACTGACAGCAACGGCATTCCGGCGCCGCAGATCCACTACACCTTGAGCGAGAACAGCAAGAGCATGCTCGCCCATTCGGTCGACCGGGCGACCGAAGTGTTGAAAGCAGCCGGTGCCACCAGCGTGCAATACGAGGCGCCGTGGAAGGTAGCGGGCTGGCACAACATGGGTACCGCCCGCATGGGCCTGGACCCGGCCACCTCGGTGGTCAACGAGTGGGGCCGCGCACATGAGGTACGCAATCTGTTCGTCATCGACGGCAGCATCTTCACCACCTCGGCCGGCGTCAATCCGACCAGCACGATCCAGGCGCTCGCGCTCTACATCGCCGATACGATGAAGCAGCGCCTGGCGAACCTGTTTGACTGACGAGTCGCATGACCACACCCGCAACGCGCATCAGTTTCTCCGGCACCGCCGCGCCATTCAGCGATGCGCAGTGTGCAGCGCTCGACGCGCTGATGGACCTGTTGATTCCGGCATCGCCCGATGGCCGCATGCCCGCCGCGCGCACGCTCAACTTGTACAAGGATGTGGCCAGCATGAGAGCGGGCGATCGCGCGCTGTTTGAAGAGGGGCTCGCCGCGCTCGACCGGCGTGCGAGCGAACTCCATGGCCCAACATTTGCGCGCCTGCCGCTGGACCAGGCGAAGGCGTTGGTCGATGCACTACGCGACCAGCGCTCCCCATTCGTACAGAGCTTCGTTGCACAAACCGTCGGCCGCTATGTGGCACACCCGATGGTCATGCCGCTGCTTGGTCTGGAGGCACGGCCGCTGTGGCCGCAAGGTAATGTGGTGGCCGAGGGCGATTGGTCGCTGCTCGATGCGGTCAAGCAGCGCGAGAAGTTCTATCGCAAGGTGTAGCCAGTGGACGGGTAAGCAAAGGCCGGACGGTCCGAAGCCGCAGCCGCAGGAGCCCGCTTCGTGCTCCCTCAGGCGTCCCGATACTGCTTGTCGAAGGCACTCACTTCGTCAAACCCCATCAACTTGCTCATCGCCTGAAAGTTGTAGAGCGGCGCAGCGGGCGGCACGCTGGAGCGCTTTTCTTTGAGGCCGGTGAACGCGGTCTCCATTGCCTGTGTGGCGGCGAGAAATCCGAGTGCCGGGTAGATCGCCAGGCCATAGCCGATCTCTTCTAGCTCGGCTGCGGTGAGCACCGGCGTGCGTCCGCCCTCGACCATGTTGGCGACCAGCGGCAAGTCAAAGGTCTTGCCGATGCGCTGCATTTCTTCGACGCTCTCCGGGCTTTCGACAAACAAGAGATCGGCCCCGGCGCGCGCATAGGCCTCGGCGCGCCGCAACGCTTCGTCCAGGCCATGCGTGGTGCGCGCATCGGTGCGCGCGATGATGAGCAGGTTGGGATCATTGCGGCTCGCCACCGCAACCTTCACTTTGGCCACCATGTCTTCGATGGGCACCACGCGGCGGCCGAGCATGTGGCCGCACTTCTTGGGGAACTCCTGGTCTTCGAGCTGGATCGCGCATACACCGGCCTCTTCGTAGCCGCGCACCGTGTACTGCACGTTGAGCAGGCCGCCGTAGCCGGTGTCGGCATCGGCAATCAGCGGTGTGCTGGTGATGCCGGCAATCATGCGTGCGTGCGCTGCCATCTCGGTGTAGGTGGCGATGCCGGCGTCGGCAATGCCTAAGCGCGAGGCCACGGTGCCGTAGCCGGTCATGTAGAGGGCAGTGAAGCCCATGCGGTCGGCGAGGCGCGCCGAGACGCCATCGAATACGCCGGGGGCGATGACAAAACCGGATTGCAGTGCGGATTTGAGTGC
>JANLTL010000554.1:0-11550 GCA_031362905.1 Burkholderiales bacterium
CAACGGTCTAACGCTAGCTGCTGCGGCACAGGCGCTGGAGATGACCCCGCGCACCATGAGCGCCTATGGCACGGGGGCAAGACCGGTGCCGCGTTATGTCGCTCTGGCCTGCAAGGGCTGGGAACTTGAACATCGCCGCAGCGCTTGAAGCTCCGCCGCTTGCGGCCACAGGGCGGTCAGCGAATGTGTCGCGCACGCACCTGCGCAAGAATGTTTCGCCCGCTCTGCCCGTTGGGCGATGGCTTGTGGTGCAAGCCATTCTTCAGAACCTAGACTCTCATAAAGCGCTTGTACCAACCCTTTGCCGCGTATCGTGAGTCGGCAATGGACAATTTAAACGGGTTACAGCGTCTGCGAGGCGAGACACGAAAGCACTCGGACGAGTCCGGTTCATCGTCGGGTATCTCGATAGTGAAACCGCTTAGGCGCTTGAAAGTTAGTGGCGATGTCCAATACGACCATTTGTCGTCAGAGTAATACGGTCGCAATGACTGCGGCGATTCAAAATGCCGACGCAAGTGATAACCGGTAAGCGTCTTTGCGCGCGGCACACGGCGCCAGGACTTGGCAATGTGGGTGTCGTACATGCCATTCTCTCTAAAAAAAACGCCGGAGAAATCTCCGGCGTGTTCAATTCCACTTGCTCCTCGCGTCAATCCGCCTGCTTGCGCAAAAACGCCGGAATGTCGTACTTCTCCATCCCCGCCGACGACAGCGCCGCGACCTGCGCCTGCCGCTCGGCACGGCCAGTGCGGAACACCGCTGGTGTGTCGAGTGCGCCGTAGTCCACGCCGGATTGCGGGGCAGCTTCGCTCATCACCATCGCAACGTTGTCGGTGCCCGTGCGCAGCATTGGTGCCTGCACCAGTTGCGGTTTCGGTGCGCGCTGGGCATTGGCGCGGCCGAGGCCGGTAGCCACCACCGTCACGCGCAGCTTGTCACCCATGGTTTCGTCGAACACCACGCCGCAGATGATGTGCGCATCGGCATCGGCGAAATGCTTGATGGTCTCCATCACTTCGCGGTATTCGCGCATCTTCACTGACTTGCTGGCGGTGACGTTGACGAGCACACCGCGTGCACCGGTGAGATCAACGCCTTCGAGCAATGGACTGGCCACTGCCTGCTCGGCGGCGATGCGCGCCCGGTCCATGCCTTCGGCCCAGGCCGAGCCCATCATTGCCATGCCCATTTCGCTCATCACCGTCTTCACATCCTGAAAGTCGACGTTGACCAAACCGGGCTGGTTGATGATTTCGGAGATGCCGGCGACGGCGTTGTGCAGCACGTCGTCGGCAGCAGCGAAGGCTTGCTCCATCTCGACATCTTCACCGAGCACATCCATCAATTTTTCGTTCAGGATGACGATGAGGGAGTCAACATGCTCGCTTAACTCCTGAATCCCGGCTTCGGCGGCGCGCATGCGCCGCCCGCCTTCAAACACGAAAGGCTTGGTTACCACGCCGACAGTGAGGATGCCCATCTCTTTGGCCACTTCCGCGACGATGGGCGCTGCGCCGGTACCAGTGCCACCCCCCATGCCAGCGGTAATGAACACCATGTGCGCGCCTTGCAGTGCCTCTTGTATGCGCTCGCGCTCGGCGATTGCCGCTGCCTTGCCTTTTTCCGGGTCGGCCCCCGCACCGAGACCGCTGGCACCCAGTTGAATCTGGATGCCGGCGTTAGTGCGTGTCAACACTTGCGCATCGGTGTTGGCGGCGATGAATTCAACCCCATGCACCTCACGCGAGATCATGTGGGCGATGGCGTTGCCGCCCGCGCCACCGACCCCCACCACTTTGATGATGGTGCCGTTGGTTTCCACTTCCTGAATTTCGAAAGCCATTTTTGATTCTCCTTGAATTGCCAATCTTTGAAACACCAAAAAAGAAATCAGGATCCACAGATCAGGATTCAGATGTTGGAATGCGCGTGCTGCGTTGATCCCTTGCGTTCCGCGCTAATTCCTAATCCCTGGTCCCTGGTTTCACCGTCACTGCCAACTTCACTGCCCAAGCCCTGCTCTTGCATTGCCTTTAAAAATTTCCCGCAAACCACGTTTTCATGCGCTGGGTAACCGTCAACAAGCGGCCGGTTTTTTGCATCATGCGGCTCGTGCGCTGGCGCTGCGCGAGCCCTTCAAACAACAGGCCCACGGCTGTCGCATGACGCGGACTCTTGACCACTTCCTCGAGCCCGCCGTGATAGCGCGGCACGCCGATGCGCACCGGCATCGAAAAGATGTCTTCGGCCAACTGCGACAGGCCGGGTAGCTGTGACGAGCCGCCAGTCAGTACGATGCCGCTCGAGATCAACTCTTCATAACCCGAATCGCGCAGGCTCTGTTGCACCAGCGAGAACAACTCTTCGACGCGCGGCTCGATCACTGCGGCAAGCGCCTGTCGGCTCATGCTGTTTGGCCCACGATCGCCGATGCCAGGGACTTCGATCATGTCGTCGGTGCCGGCCAGACGCTGCATCGCCACGCCGAATCGCAACTTGATGTCTTCCGCATCCTGGGTCGGCGTGCGCAGCGCCATCGCAATGTCGTTGGTGATCTGGCTGCCGGCAATCGGGATCACTGCGGTATGACGGATCGCGCCGCCGGTGAATACGGCCACATCCGTGGTGCCGCCGCCGATATCAACCAATGCCACACCCAATTCGCGTTCGTCTTCTGTCAACACCGCAAGGCTCGAAGCGAGCGGCTGCAGGATCAGATCCGCAACTTCAAGTCCGCAGCGGCGCACGCACTTGACGATGTTTTGCGCCGCACTCACGGCACCGGTAACGATATGCACTTTCACTTCGAGGCGCACGCCGCTCATGCCGAGGGGCTCACGCACATCCTCTTGTCCGTCGATGATGAATTCCTGTGTGAGCACATGCAGGATCTGGTGATCGGTCGGGATATTGACCGCGCGTGCGGTTTCAAGAACGCGCGCAATGTCGGCCTGCGTGACCTCCTTGTCCTTGATCGCCACCATGCCGTGTGAGTTGAAACTTTTGATGTGGCTGCCCGCAATCCCCGTGTAGGCGGTAGTGATCTTGCAGCCGGCCATCAGTTCGGCTTCCTCCAGGGAGCGCTGGATCGACTCCACGGTTTTCTCGATATTGACCACCACACCCTTGCGCAGTCCGCTCGAATCGCAACTGCCCGTACCGATGATGGCAAGACCGCCATCCGGCAGCATTTCAGACACCACCGTGGCAATCTTGGTGGTGCCGATGTCGAGAGCGACGATGAGGTCTTTGTGATCGCGGGTCATGGAGTGTCTGGCCTCAGGTTCTGGGACGTGCGGGTTTCTTGGAGGCAGGTTTTCGGACCGGCTTGGGCGCAGTTGCCTTGGTGGCAGAGGGCTTGTTGATCGACGCGCGTGTGGCTTGAAAGCCGGGCATGCGCGCTGCAAAGCCATTGGGATAGCGCAGATCTACCGCTTCGATACGTGCCCCGATGCGCCCGAGTGTCGTGGCATAGACCGCTACGAACTGATCCAGCCGCGCCAACACCGGCGCGCGTGGCTGCTCGCGGCCGAGGTCCAGCAGCAGGCCATCGTGCACCTGCATTGCCGGAGCGGGGGGTGAACCACCTGATGCGGCTGCGGCGGAACTCGGCAGACCCGAGAGTGGCGCCGCTACGGTACTGCGGCCCAAGCGGATGGTCCATGCTTGACGTGGCGACAGCGCGACCACCAGCGGAGCCTGGCCAATGACGGCGAGACGTTTTGCGAATTCGGCATAGCGCTGCGCGACTTCTCTCTCACTTCCCTCCGGCCCAAGCAATAGCGGCAGCGTGGCGCCGAGACCTTTTTCGCCCTGCGCACTGAAGGCCTCGCCCAGCACGCTCACAAAGCGATTTCCTTCTTCATCGTTCCAGCGCGCGAGTGCGCGATGCTCCTCAATCGATACCACCAGGCGGTCTGGCCACTGGCGGCGCACGCTTGCACGGCGCACCCAGGGCAGTGCTTCGAAGGCGGCACGGGTGATTTCCAGATCATTGGTGAAAAAAGTCCCGGTGATGCGCGGCACGCAGAACTGTGCGATTTGTGTGGCCTGCACGTGATTCAGCGCAGCACCAACCGAACCCATGCCGCTGCTCGCCGATCCCGCAACGCCTTGCACACTGATGGTGCGAATCGCAAATACCGGCTGATTTGCCGCCCACCGTAGCGCCACGACACTCGCGCTGACGAATGCCGCCATCACGACCAGGCGCGTGAGGCGGTTGAGAGTCAGCACGTCATGCCACATGATCAGGCGCGCGCCTCCAGGGTTTGTTCAAGAATCCGCAAGCACAACTCTTCGTACGGGATGCCCGCGGCCTTGGCCGCCATCGGCACCAGGCTGTGGCTGGTCATGCCGGGCGAGGTGTTCACTTCGAGCAGAGAGGGGTTGCCCTGTTTGTCCATCATGAAGTCGACGCGTCCCCATCCGGAGCACCCCACCAGCCGGAAAGCATTGGCACACAAGGCTTTCAGGGCTTCCTCGACTTCCGCCGGCAGACCGCAGGGGCATTTGTATTGGGTTGCATCGCCCCAGTATTTGTTCTGGTAGTCGTACTTGCCGTCGGGTGCTTCGATCTTGATCAACGGCAACACCGTGCCGCCGAGCACGGCGGCGGTGTACTCGGGACCATCAATGAATTGCTCGGCCAGCGCAATATCGTTGTACTGTTTGGCCGCGAGCTCGAACGCTTCCGGCAAGCGCGCGACGTTGACCACTTTGGTCAAGCCGAGGGTCGAGCCTTCGTTTGCAGGCTTGACGATCAGCGGCAAGCCCAATTCACGCGCCACCTCATGGCTGTCTTCATCGCCCTGCAGGATGCGATAGCGCGGCGTCGGCAGGCCGTTGGCCAGCCAGATCATTTTGGTGCGCCACTTGTCCATGCCAATCGCCGAACCCATCACGCCGCTACCGGTATACGGGAGGCAGAGCACATCGAGAGCGCCCTGCAGGGTGCCGTCTTCGCCGCCGCGGCCGTGCATGGCAATGAAGCAGCGCGCGTAGCCTTCGCGTTTAAGGTCGGCGAGGTCGCGCACCGAAGGATCAAACCCGTGGGCATCGACACCTTTGGATATCAGGGCTTTGAGCACGCCAGTGCCGCTCATGATCGATATTTCGCGCTCATTTGATGTACCGCCAAACAGCACTGCCACCTTGCCCAGCCGCGCCAGCGCTGCAGCATCGCGCGCTGCAGCGCCGGCCTTGGCACTGGTCACCACGCCGCCCTTCTTGCCGCCTGGAGAGCCACCCTTGGCGCCACCTGTGGCAACGCCGTGCTTTTTATCGTGTGCCGCGGCTTTGCTCATGCAGCTTCTCCCTTGGATGTATCGTCAGCCAGGCCCTTGCCGATGATCCGCACTTCACGCTCCAGCCGTACCTGGCATTCACGCTCAACGATGGCCGCTACTTCGCCAATCAACTGTTCAATGTCTGCTGCACTCGCGGTCTGTTGTGGATTGACGATGAAGTTGGCGTGCTTGGTGGAGACCTCGGCGCCACCGACGCGTTTTCCCTTGAGACCGCACGACTCAATCAGGCGCGCGGCGTAGTCCCCGTGTGGGTTGCGGAATACCGAACCGGCATTGGGCAGATTGAGCGGCTGCGTCGCAGCGCGGCGTTCCAGCCAGGCTTTCATGTTGGCGCGGGCATCTGCCATGTCACCGCGCGCAAATGCAAACTCGGCAGCAACGAACCATTCATCGTGGCCCAGGAGACGAACTTCATCGCGCAACATGCAGTGCCGGTAGCCGACATCGAACTCGGCCTGCGCACGCACACGCCTTGTGCCATCGCGTGCGATGGTGTGTGCGCGCGCGACTGACGCCCAGGTTTCGGCGCCATAGCAGCCTGCGTTCATTGCCAGCGCACCGCCGATCGTGCCGGGGATCCCTGCCAGCCACTCGGCGCCGGAGAAACCCTGGGCGGTGGCAAAGCGCGCCAGCTTCGGTGAAGCAGCCCCTGCTTCGGCGTAAAGTGTGCCATCCGCCTGCACGCGCATCGCATCGAGCGCGCCCTGCATCAGGATGACCGTGCCTTCGAGGCCGCCGTCGCGCACCAAAGTGTTGCTGCCAAGGCCAATGAAATGAATCTCCTCCTGTGGCGGCAGGGTACGCAGGAAATTCGCCAGGTCGTCGATGTCTGCTGGCGCATACGCTTGCCGCGCCACACCGCCGGCGCGCCAGCTCAAATGCTCACGCATCGGCACAGCGTGGCGCAGCGACCCGCGCAGACCTGGCTGCTGTGCCTTGAGATGAGAGAGATCGGCCATGTTCATCTTGGATTCATGCGTCGGAGGTGCATCACGCCGTCACGCCGCCAGCTCGCGCGGCACAGTGCCGATCGAGCCGGCGCCCATGGTGATCACGACATCGCCAGCCCGCGCTGTCTGACGCACCGCATTCGTCATGTCGGCAATATCTTCGACAAACACCGGCTCGACCTTGCCTGCCACACGCATGGCGCGCATCAGCGCACGACCATCCGCGGCGACGATGGGCGCTTCGCCAGCGGCGTACACCTCAGCCAGCACCACCGCATCGGCAGTCGAGAGCACTTTGACGAAATCCTCAAAACAGTCGCGCGTGCGGGTGTAGCGGTGTGGCTGAAATGCCAGCACCAGACGCCGCCCCGGATAAGCACCGCGCGCAGCGGCGATCACGGCGGCCATCTCGGCCGGGTGGTGTCCGTAGTCATCAATCAGCGTGAACGTGTCCGCATGCCTGGCGTCGCTGTTGCCGCCGCTGCCCCCGGCACCACCACCCCGACTGACCTCGCCGTAATGCTGAAAGCGGCGGCCCACGCCCTTGAACTCGGCCAATGCCTTTTGAATCGCAGCGTCACCCACACCGAGTTCGGAAGCAACCGCAATCGCCGCGAGCGCATTCAACACATTGTGCCGACCCGCCAGATTGAGGCTCACCGCGAGAGCGTTTGCGCCCTCGCGATGCACGTTGAACCGCATCGTGCCATTGTCTGCCACGATATCGCTGGCGCGCACTTGCGCATCGGTACCGGTACCATAGCTCACCACCGGCTTGGATAACAGCGGCATGATCGAGCGCACATGGGCATCATCGGTGCACAGCACAGCGGTGCCGTAGAACGGCAGACGCTGGGTGAACTCGATGAACGCGGCCTTCAAGCGCGCGAAATCATGGCCGTAGGTTTCCATGTGATCCGCATCAATATTGGTGATCACCGCGATCACCGGCTGCAGATTCAAAAACGAGGCATCGGACTCATCGGCTTCAACCACGATGAACTCGCCCGATCCGAGTTTGGCGTTCGCGCCCGCGCTGGTGAGACGGCCGCCAATCACGAAGGTGGGATCCAGCCCGCCTTCGGCCAGCACACTGGCAATCAGGCTGGTCGTCGTGGTCTTGCCATGTGTACCGGCTACCGCTACACCTTGCTTGAGGCGCATCAACTCAGCCAGCATCAGCGCGCGCGGCACCACGGGAATGCGCGCCGCACGTGCCGCCTGTACTTCGGGGTTGTTACTGGCAACTGCGGTCGACACGACCACGGCATCGGCACCGCGCGCATGTTCGGCGGCATGGCCCTGAAACACCGTTGCACCAAGGCTTTCCAGCCGTTGCGCGGCGGCATTTTTGCTCAAGTCCGAGCCGCTGATCTGGTAGCCCAGGTTGAGCAGCACTTCGGCGATACCCGACATTCCGGAGCCGCCAATGCCAACAAAGTGAATGTGTTTGACTTTGTGTTTCATCGGTCGTGTTTCGTTTCGGCGGGCGCGATACAGGCAGCCGCAACTTCAGCCGTGGCATCCGGTTTGGCGAATCTGTGCGCCGCCTCGGCGAGGACCAGACAGCGCGCGCGGGTGAGACCGCGCAGTTGCGCCGCAAGGGCTTCGGGCGTGAGCGCAGCCTGCTGCACCAGCAACGCGGCATTCTTGTCTGCGAGGAAACGTGCATTTGCGGTTTGATGATCGTCGACCGCAAACGGGAACGGCACGAACAGAGCCGCCACACCAGCGCACGCGATCTCGGCAACCGTCATGGCACCCGCGCGGCAGATGACCAGATCGGCATCGGCGTAGGCATGGGCCATGTCATCAATGAACGCAAATGTGGCTGCGTCAACCCTCGCTGCGGCGTAGGCCGCGCGCAATGCATCGATGTGCCGTGCACCGGATTGATGCGTCACCTGTGGGCGTTCAGATACCGGCAACAGGGCCAAGGCCTTGGGTAGCACTTCATTGAGCGCCAGCGCGCCGAGACTGCCGCCAATCACCAGCAAGCGCAGCGCACCGCTACGCGCACCATAGCGCAGCGCTGGCGCCGGCAGGCCGATAATTTCCTTGCGCACCGGATTGCCACACCAGGTGGCACGTGGCAACACGTCCGGGAACGCGGTCATCACCCTGTCAGCCACTCTTGCCAACACCTTGTTGGCCAGCCCGGCAATCGCGTTCTGCTCGTGCAACACCAGCCGTTTGCCAAGCAATGCCGCCATCATGCCGCCGGGAAAGCTGATGTAGCCGCCAAAGCCAATCACCGCGCGCGGCTGGAGCCGCAACAAAATGCCGAGCGATTGGGCAAATGCCACCAGTAGATTGAATGGCAGCAGGAGCTTGGGCAACAGGCCTTTGCCGCGCACGCCACCGAACGATATCCAGGCCATTTCGAATCCGTGCTTCGGTACGAGACTCGCTTCCATGCCGCTGCGATTGCCGATCCAGATCACGCGATAGCCCGACTCGGTGAGTCGATGTGCGACCGCCAGGGCCGGAAACACGTGCCCTCCCGTACCGCCAGCCATCACCACAACAACCGGTGCCTTGAGCAGCGTGTTGGGGTTGAGCGACAGCTCGATTTGCGTGTTGCCTTCGTTCACGCCGTCAGCCTTCGCATCGAGATTGCGCGCGTCATGCTTTCAACCCGCGCATCAGCCTGCGGTTTTCAAAATCGACCCGCACCAGCACGGCGAGCGCGATGCAATTGACGAGAATGCCGCTGCCGCCAAAACTCATCAGCGGAAGGGTCAGACCCTTGGTCGGCAGCAGTCCCATGTTGACGCCCATGTTGATCAGGGTCTGCACGCCGATCCACAACGCAACGCCTTGCGCGACCAGGGCGGAAAAGGTGCGCTCAAGTGCCAAAGCCTGGCGCCCAATCTCGATGGCGCGTCGCGTCAGCCAGAAAAACATCAGGATGATGGTGATGACGCCGGCAAAGCCCAGTTCTTCGGCGATCACTGCCAGCAGAAAATCGGTATGCGCCTCGGGAAGATAAAACAGTTTTTCCAGACTATTGCCCAGACCGACACCAAACCATTCGCCACGGCCAAACGCAATCAGCGCATGCGAGAGCTGATAGCCTTTGCCGAACGCATCGCTCCACGGATCCATGAAACCGATGATGCGCTGGCGGCGATACTCGGAAAACATGATCAGCAGCGCAAAGGCCGCAAGCAGGAATACAATCAGCCCGAAGAACAGGCGTGCATTCATGCCGCCAAGAAACAAGACGCCCACGGCAACTGCGACGATCACTGCGAACGCGCCCAAGTCGGGCTGGCGCAACAGCAGCCAGCCGGTAAATACCATTGCAATCGCCATCGGCATGAAGCCCTGCTTGAACGAATGCATCACTGCCGCTTTGCGCACCGTGTAGTCAGCCGCGTATAGAATCGCGAACAGTTTCATCAGTTCGGATGGCTGCAAGGTGGTGAAGCCGAGCGAGATCCAGCGCTGCGCGCCGTTGACACTGCGACCCACACCGGGCACCAACACCAGCACCAGCAGCGCCACGCCGAACATGAACAGCGGCAGGGCAAAACGCTGCCATATCGCCATCGGTACCTGAAACGCGATCCATGCGGCAATCAGGCCCACCGCGAGTGAGATCGCATGCCGCAGCAAAAAATAGTTGGCGCGGTAGCCGGTGAACTTCGAGCCTTCTGCAAATGCTATCGAGGCCGAATACACCATCACCAGGCCAATCAGCAGCAGCAGGGCCGCAATCCACAAAAGACCTTCATCCATTTCGGAAAAGCGCGACGATGTGCGTGCGCCTGCTGCACCATTGCCAAAGCCGCTGTGGCTTGGCAGGCCCGCACCAAGTCTGCGCACGGCGGCGGTGGCGCTAGGCATGTGTGGCTCCAGATGGACTGGCAGCGGCTGGCGCCGCAGCGGCCACGCCAGCATGGTCGCCATCACGACCGAGATCGCGCACCGCCTGCACAAACACCTCGGCGCGGTGGCCATAGTTGCGAAACATGTCGAAACTAGCGCACGCGGGGGAGAGCAGCACAATATCGCCTGCCTGCGCGATGCGCGCCGCCCCTTGTACTGCTTCTTCGAGGCTGGCGCAGTCATGCAAGGCCACATCCGTTGCACTGAGTGCCTGGCGCAGTGCCGGCGCGTCGCGACCGATCAACATCACTGCGCGGCACGAGGCGCGCACGGCACGGGAGAGCGCAGTGAAGTCCTGTCCTTTCCCTTCGCCCCCGGCGATCAGCACGATGCGGTTGTCTGTACGCAGATCTGCTGCCAGACCCTCGATTGCAGCAAGCGCCGCACCGACGTTGGTGCCCTTGCTGTCGTCCATGTACTGCACTCGGTTGACCGTGGCGACCGGCTGCACCCGATGCGGCTCGCCCGCGTAGTCACGCAGTGCGCGCAGCATCGGCGCGAGTGGCAAGCCGATGGCGCGGTTGAGTGCAATCGCTGCGAGCGCGTTGGTCGCGTTGTGACGGCCCTTGATCTTGAGCACATCGAGCGGCATCAGGCGATTGGGGGCCGCCGCGTCCATGCCTGCGCCACTGCCGGCCCCTGCGCCAGCAGGCGCGCCTTCGGCAAGCCAGATGAGGCCATCGCTGCGCGCTTCACGTACCAAGCCGTATTCGGTCGGGGCGTGCGGCGCGCTGATACCGAAGGTGATCACCACCGGCGGCACATCGCGCTTCTTTTTTGCATCGAACGTGCGGCGCATCGCCATGCTGGCAGCGTCGTCGCGATTCAAAATTTGAATGCCACCGTTCATGAAGAGTCGCGCCTTGGCACGCGCGTAGTCCATCATCGTGCCGTGCCGGTCGAGATGGTCTTCCGACAGATTGAGCATTACGGCAGCAGAGGGCTTGAGGCTGTGCGTGGTGTCGAGTTGGTAGCTCGACAACTCCAGCACCCACACTTCCGGCAAATGTGCCGGCGGGCGCGGCGGCAACTGCTCGGCACTTTGTTCAAACAAGGTCGCGCCGGGCTTCGCATCACGCCAGGCGTCCAGCACCGCCGGCCCAATGTTGCCTGCGGCCACCACCCGCTTGCCGGCCTTGCGCGCAAGCAAGGCGGCCAGCGACGTGACAGTGGTCTTGCCATTGGTTCCGGTGACGGCGAGAATCTTTGGGCTGTAGCCGGTGATTGAACACTCGTGCGCCAGCGCAAGGGCGAAGAGTTCGACATCGCCCATGAAGGGCACCCCGCGCGCGATCGCTGCCAGCACCAGCGGATCGGCCAGCGGCCCTGACACGGCGACGCCCGGCGACACCGCCAGCACATCGATGCCTTCGAAGAGTGGCTCCTGGAGCGGC
>JANLTL010000577.1:0-1856 GCA_031362905.1 Burkholderiales bacterium
CAGGAGGGGTGAACCTGTGGGGTCCGGTGGATGTCGGTACAGCAGGCAGCGGGGGTCTTCGCCGAAAAAGCGCAATGCATCAATCCGCGAAGAGGCGCATGGATAAACGATCTTTGACGGGTATAGGCCTGAAAGTGGCTCCCACCAAGGGTTGTAGAGACGAGAATAATAGTGGCACAATGAATCCACAATAACGATCAGGAGACAAGAACATGGCATCTGGCTCGCTTCGCTATCTGGGTATCGGCGCCGCGCTTTGCGCGCTGGCGTTTTCCGCGCTGGCACAGCAGCCCGCCTTTCCGTCCAAGCCGATCAAGCTGGTGGTGACGGTCAATCCGGGCAACACCGGCGACACGCGCTCGCGGCAGATCGCCGAAAAACTCGGGCCGCTGCTCGGCGGAACGGTGGTTGTCGAGAACCGGGCCGGCGCCAGCGGCAACATCGCCGCCGAGTTCGTCGCGCGCGCGCCGGCCGACGGCCACACCATCCTGATGGGCCACGTATTCAACATGACCTGGAATCCGCATTTGCTCAAGATGAATTTTGACCCGGTCAAGACCCTGACCGGCATCACAATGGTCTCGGCCGGCCCGCCGCTGCTGGTGGCGCACCCGAGCATGCCGTTCAACACGGTGGGCGAAATGATTGCCTATGCCAAGGCCAACCCGGGCAAGCTCAACATGGGCGGTACCACCGGTGGCGTGGCGCACGTGGTGACCGAGATGATGAAGCAAAGCACCGGCGCCAACATTACCTTCGTGCCCTACAAGGCAGCGGGGGGCCAGATTACGACCGACCTCGTGGGCAATGTGATTCAGGTGTATTTCGACTGGACCGTGACCTTGCAGCAACTGATCAACACCGGGCGCGTCAAGGCGCTCGGCGTCGCCAGCGACAAGCGCCTGTCAGCAGTGCCAAACATTCCGACTTTTGCCGAAAGCGGCTACCCCGGCGGGCTCGATGTGCCATCGTGGCAGGGCTTTTACGCGCCGGTGGGTACACCGAAGGACATTCTGACACGCCTTGCCACCGAAACAGCCAAGGTGCTCAACCTGCCTGAGATCAAGGCCGCGTTTGAATCCACCGGAGGTGTGATTGGCGGCAACAGCCCGGAGCAGTTTCAGGCCTTCACGCTGGCCGAGTACGAGCGCTGGGGCAAGGTGATCCGGGAAGCGGGGATCAAGCTCGACTGACGCTTTCCCAGATCTGCGTTTTCACCTCCATCACGTGGAATTTGCTCATGATGAAAATTGTTGGGCGCTTGTCCAATCGGGTTTCTTACCGACTTGCGCGGCGCTTGTCCCGCTTGCTGTTGGTTGCGGTGGGGGCCTTGCCGCTTGCGGCAGTCGCGCAGGACTACCCAGTCAGGCCGATTCGCATCCTCGTTCCGTTCCCGCCCGGCAGCGCCGCTGACCTGATCGCGCGACTGATGGCGACGGACATGGCGGGCGCGCTGGGGTCGAGCGTGGTGGTTGAAAGCCGCGCCGGTGCGAGCGGCAACATCGCCATGGATGCGACCGCCAAGGCGCCGGGTGATGGCTACCTGCTGATTCTGGCCAGCGCATCGTTGACGATCAATAAATTGTTGATCAGAAGTACGCCGTTCGATCCGCAACGCGACTTCACGCCGATTTCGTTGGTGGCGATGGTGCCGTCGGTATTGGTGGCGAGCCAGACATTGCCGGCCAACTCGGTTGCCGAGTTGATCAGCCTGTCCAAGGCCAACCCGGGTACTTTGAACTACGGCACCAATGGCGTGGGCACCAGCCAGCACCTCGCGGCGAGCGTGTTCAGACTGCGCACCGGTGCCGACATCACGCACGTGCCCTACAAGGGAGCGGACCAGCTGGTGCCCG
>JANLTL010000580.1:0-5721 GCA_031362905.1 Burkholderiales bacterium
GTTGTCCCTGCTCACCTCTGCCCAAGAGACTTTCCCCCGCAAGGTCTTCGGGATGACCCATTGTGCGGAGGGATCATGGATGGCACAAGGCGTAGAATCATCTGGCCGCAATTTGTGGCCACCCACGATACCCGCTGTGTCCCTGTTTACCCTGCCCAACCACAATCATGTCGTTGAAATTTGCCGCACACATGGCATGCGGCGGGTGGACCTGTCCGGTGCGTCGGTGCGACTTTCTGTGTCCGTGCGCAACGTCAATTTTCGGGTCGATGAGCAGCGCTGACGCAGCCACGCTGGCGGCGTTGGCGCTGCTCGCTTTTGGCGGCTCATTCATTTTCGGCATCACCGGGTTTGGTTCAGCCCTGTTGACCATTCCGCTGGCGACGCACCTGGTTGATTTGCCGTTTGCCCTGGCCATGTTTTCGCTGCTCGACTGTACCAATGCCTGGCGCATTGGCCTGGCAGACCCAAAGAGCGCGGTGGCGGGCGAGTGGCAGCGCCTGCTGCCGCTGATTGTGGTGGGCACTACCATCGGCATGACGCTGCTGGTGAACCTGCCGCGCAACGCGGCAATGGTGGCGCTGGGCGTGTTCATTCTTGCGGTGGCGTTCTCCAATCTTTCACAAGGTGCGGCGGTGAAGATGATTCACCAGTCGTGGGCATTCGTTGCGGGGCTGGCCGGCGGCATCACCAGCACGCTGTTTGGCGCGGGCGGGCCACCCTATGCGATCTACCTGTCGCGGCGCAGCCTGAGCAAGGAGCAATACCGCGCCACCTTGGGCATCTGCACCATCTTCAGCATCACCTTGCGCGTGTGCGTGTTCATTCTCGTTGGCATGCTGATGCAGTGGAAGCCCTGGGCCTGGGCCCTGGTGTGTCTGCCTGCCTCGTTGTGCGGTCTGTGGGTGGCGTCCCAGGCGTTTGCGCGGTTTTCGCGCGATGTGCTGATCCGTGTCATTGGGGTGATGCTGCTGGCGAGCGGCACGTCGCTGGTGTGGCGTGGTCTGGCGTGAGACCTGCCGCTGCGCGGCACTGGCCCAAAGCATTGACAGTGGATTCGTTTGAGCGTCTGATGGTGCCGACTTGACATCGCCACCCCACCTCAGCTTCCGGAACCGCCCTCCATGATTAAATTCGCTGTCGCGGCCTGTGCCGTAACCCTTCTCTGCGCTTGCGCAACCACCCCCATGACTTCGCCTGCCATCACCTCTTCGCTTGCGCCCACCGGCACCTTGCGCGTCGCCATCAACTACGGCAATGCCGTGCTGGCCGCACGCGATGCGCAGACCGGCGAGCTGTCCGGCACCACGGTCGATCTCGCGCGCGAACTGGGGCGCCGCCTCAATGTGCCGGTGAGCTTCACCGCCTTTCCCACCGCCGGTAAGGTGGTCGATGAAGTCAAGACCGGCAAGCTTGACTTGATCTTTCTCGCCATCGACCCGCTGCGCGCGAACGAGATCAGCTACACCGCAGCTTATGTGGTGATCGAGGGGGCCTATGCCGTGCCCAATGCGTCTGTGCTCAAGAGCAATGACGAGGTCGACAAAAAGGGCATGCGCGTGGTGGTGGGCAAGGGCAGCGCCTACGACCTCTACCTGACACGCGAGATCAAACACGCCCAGATCGTGCGCGTCGACAATTCGCAGCTGGTGGTCGACACGCTGGTTGCGCAAAAATACGAGGTTTCTGCGGGTGTCAAACAGCAGCAGGAAAAAGATCTCAAACGGGTTCCGGGGCTACGCTTGCTGCCGGGACGCTTCATGGAAATCAATCAGGCAATGGGTACGCCGAAAGGGCGCAGAGAAGAGGCTGTCAACTACCTCAAGGCCTTTGTTGAAGAAATGAAGGCGACGGGCTTCGTGGCCCAAGCGCTGGAGCGCCATCGCATCGTGGGTGCGGCGGTGGCGCCGGCGGCGAAATAGCCGCGTGCGAATCAGGGGGCCGCAAGAAAACCTTGTTGGAGAGGATGAGGGCCGCGTTGGCTGCGCGGTGCGGACTCAGTCTTCTGCGCCGGCTCTGAGCAGGGCGAGCCGGGTATTCATGTTTTGCAGGCGCTCGATCAGCACCTGCATGCACGCCTTGTTGAATTCGGCCTGCACGCCGTCACTGGCGCCACGAATTGCCGAGGCCTTGAGCTCAATCACGTCGCAGTCCGTGGTGGCCTTGATGGTGGTGGTGCGGCGCTGGATTTTGTCGTTGAAATAACTCATCTCGCCAAAGCAGCCGCCGCGCTTGATGGTGTTGATGCGGGCGCCGCGCAGGGTGGCCTCAATGTCGCCATCGATCAGTACGTAAAGCGCATCGCCCACGCCGCCTTCGGTGATCAGGGTGTCGCCTTTCTTGAACTCGGTCCAGGTCGAGATGCGGATCACTTCCCACAACTCCGGGTCGCTGAAATCAACGAAGAAGGGGAGGGCGCGCAGGGCTTCGAATTGCTCGGAATCGGAGGCAAATTCGTCGGCCGCACGCAATTGCGCAAAAGCCGCAGTCAGGTCTTTGCCGAATTCGATCCAGTTGGCATAACGTGCGTGCTTGTCTTTCGCCATCGCCACCATCACGATGTCATCGAGCACCGACGGCAGTGTCGGGCGCAGTGAAGAAGGCGGCGCTGCTTCCATGTTCAAAATCGCATAGGCCAACCCCAACTGGTTGCTGGCCATGAAGGGGAGCTTGCCGGTTAGCAGGCGGTACATCACCACGCCCAGCGAATAGATGTCGGTCTGGTGGTTTAGCGTCTCGTTGCGCACCTGTTCGGGCGACATATAGCCGGGCGAACCGACGATGCCCTCATTCGTCTGCTCGGCAGTACTGGCGGTATCGGTGCTGCTCTTGGCGCGCACGGCGGCGCCGAAGTCGGAAATCTTGATGTCGCCTTCCGGCGTCAGCAGGATGTTGCCGGGCTTGATGTCGCGATGAATGATGCCTTCGCGCATTGCCATGTCGAGCGCACGCACGCATTTGAAAATAATCTCGACGACCTTGTTCACCGGCAGGAGATGCGCCGGGTGGGCATGGGCGTCGAGCGTGCCACCCTTTACATATTCCATCACCACGTAGTTGACGCTACCGTCGGTGCCGGCGTCGTAGATCTCGACGATGTGCGGGTGGGTGAGTTTTCCGACCAGCGCCGCTTCGGCCAGAAAGCCGCGATGCTGCATGGTCTTGGGGGCAGCTTTGCGGCCCGGCGCGCCCGTCTCCGCCGGATCGGCCTTGATGACCTTGATCGCCACATCCCGGTTGGCAAAGGAATCATGTCCAAGATAGACGCGCGATGTTGCGCCTTGACCGAGTTCGCGCACGATCTCGTATTTACCGAGTTTTTCGACTAGTTCAAACATGGTGGTGCGGGCTTGTTGAGGAGCGGTGGACAGAATTTGAATGCGCGCGATGCATTTGCTGCTGGCCGCCATCTCTCGGGTTCATTTGAGCGGGGTCAGTTGAGCAGCCGCTTGACCGGCGCCGCGGCCAGCGGCGCCTCACCAGCAGGGGGAGATTGTACGGGGGCGAATTGGGGCAAGTCCCATTCGGCATTGCGTGCAGCCTGCTCGATGAGACGGCACATGGAATGCATCAGGCGGTCATCGAGCCCGATTTCAATGCCTTGTCCCTGGGCCGGATTGAGGGCCAGCTTGTAGACGCCATCAACCAGGCGTACCTGGCCTTGGGTCGCCACATAAGGTGCATCACCCAATGGCATGCGACGTGGCGCTTCCTTTGGAGGCTCCTGAAACGGCGTTTTGAAATCGGTTTCACGCACGGCCTTTTCATGCTCGAAGGCCATCACTTCGCGGCGCGCCTCTACCGCCGGCGCCTTGACCGAGACTTTGGCGGCGATCGTGTTGACAAGCAGCGGCCACAGCCCCTTGACAAACCGGCGCGTCAGGAACACGCGAAACTCCTCCTGCGCGGCGGTGGTCACGCGAAACAGCAGGCGGTCTTCGGCGGCGTCAAACGCCACCTGCATCTGGTGAATGGTCATGGGTCGGGAGCCGCGTGCCGCTGCGGCTGACAGCGCAATCGGATCATGGTGGGAGCGCCGAAATGTCGTTTGGGCTAAAGGGCTTAGAGCAGGTTCTTCGCAAACCGCGTAAATTGGCTACATGATGGCCCCAAGACGCTTCCAAGTCAATTTGCAGTGCGCTCGCGCGAGGGGTCAAGGCTCGGCCCTGAGCTTGAAAAGCCATGGCATAGCCCCACTTATCATGGTGTTAATCCATTCTGCAGGGGGCGAACATGCGCACTGACAAACTCACTACCAAATTCCAACAGGCCCTGTCTGACGCGCAAAGCCTTGCCGTCGGAGCCGACCAGCAATTCATTGAGGCTCAGCATGTACTGCTTGCGCTGGCCAACCAGGACGATGGTGCGGCCGCCTCCTTGTTGGCACGTGCCGGGGCGCAGGTGCCGCGCCTCAGGACCGAACTCAAGAATGCGATCGAGCGCCTGCCCAAGGTGGAAGGCCACGGCGGAGATGTGCAGGTTTCGCGCACGCTTTCGCAATTGCTCAATGTTGCCGACAAGGAGGCGCAAAAGCGCGGCGATGAATTCATCGCCTCGGAGATGTTTCTGTTGGCCTGCGCGGACGACAAGGGCGAGGCGGGGCGTGCACTGAAGGAATCGGGCATCTCCAAAAAGGCGCTGACGGATGCCATCGATGCCATGCGTGGAGGGGCCAAGGTCAATTCTTCCGAAGCCGAAGACCAGCGCGAGTCGCTCAAGAAATACACCATCGACCTGACTGAGCGCGCACGCAAGGGCAAGCTGGACCCGGTGATCGGGCGTGACGACGAAATCCGCCGCACGATTCAGGTGTTGCAGCGCCGTACCAAGAACAACCCGGTACTGATCGGCGAACCGGGAGTCGGCAAGACCGCAATTGTCGAAGGCCTTGCGCAGCGCATTGTCAACGGGGAAATACCCGACAGTCTCAAGGGCAAGCGTGTGCTGGTCCTCGACATGGCGGCCCTGGTTGCGGGTGCCAAATATCGTGGCGAGTTTGAAGAGCGCTTGAAGGCAGTGTTGAAGGACCTCGCCAAAGACGAAGGCCAGACCATCGTCGTCATTGACGAGTTGCTCACCATGGTCGGCGCCGGCATGGCCGACGGCGCGTTGGACGGCGGCAACATGCTCAAACCGGCATTGGCGCGCGGCGAACTGCATTGCGTCGGCGCGACCACGCTCGACGAATACCGCAAGTACGTGGAGAAAGATGCTGCGCTGGAGCGCCGCTTCCAAAAGGTGCTGGTCGGCGAGCCGAGCGTGGAGAGCACGGTGGCGATCTTGCGGGGCTTGAAAGAACGCTATGAGCTGCATCACGGCGTCGATATCACCGATCCGGCGATTATTGCCGCGGCGGAGCTGTCGCACCGCTACATCACTGACCGCTTTTTGCCCGACAAGGCGATTGACCTGATCGACGAGGCGGCAGCGCGCATCAAGCTCGAGATTGATTCCAAGCCCGAAGTGATGGACAAACTCGACCGTCGCCTGATTCAACTCAAGATTGAGCGCGAGGCGGTCAAAAAGGAAAAAGACGAGGCGTCGCAAAAGCGTCTCGAGTTGATCGAGCAGGAAATCACTCGCCTCGGCAAGGAGTATTCCGACCTCGAAGAAATCTGGAAGGCCGAAAAATCAGCGGTTCAGGGCAGTGTCCACATCAAGGAAGAAATTGACAGACTGCGCGCGCAAATGATCGACCTGCAGCGCAAAGGACAGCTCGAT
>JANLTL010000615.1:0-12397 GCA_031362905.1 Burkholderiales bacterium
TGCTGCAGTTGCTGTCGCCGCTCCCGCCGCTGGTGCCGCCGCCGCTGCTGAAGAGCAGACCGAGTTCACCGTCAATCTGCTCGCTGCTGGCGAAAAGAAAGTCGAAGTGATCAAAGTTGTGAGCGCAGCTACCGGCCTCGGCCTCAAGGAAGCCAAAGACCTGGTCGATGGCGCTCCCAAAGCGGTCAAGGAAGCCATCAAGAAAGAAGATGCAGCCGCACTCAAAAAGCTGCTCGAAGACGCGGGCGCGAAAGTCGAAGTCAAGTAATTGCGGTAAGTCATCACGGCGCAAAAGCTACCGGCCCGCCGGTGGCTTTTGTGGTCGAGAGGCTACAGGGCAGGCGAGCGTGCTGGTCTGCCCTGTATCTTCTGAATCGACTGCAGAAGTGCAAGCCTGGCCGGGCCGCGTGCAATGCGCGGTCGTCCGCCATAGGTTGGTAGTGGCCAACCGCCGGGCGCTTCGGAATCGTTCCGTCACAGTCAATCCCAGTCAAACACGGGTGCGCAGAAGTGCAGCCCGCCATCCAAAGCAGTAATCGGGAGAAGTCATGGCTTATTCGTTCACCGAGAAAAAACGCATTCGCAAGAGCTTTGCCAAGCGGGCAAGCGTGCAAAACGTGCCGTTTTTGCTCGCGACCCAGCTCGAATCGTACGCACGCTTTTTGCAGGCAGAGGCCCCCGCCAACGCACGCCGCGTTGACGGTTTGCAAGCTGCGTTTTCGTCGATTTTTCCAATCGTCAGCCATAACGAATATGCGCGCCTCGAGTATGTGAGCTACCAGCTCGGCCAGCCCGCGTTTGACGTCAAGGAGTGCCAGCAGCGCGGCCTCACCTTCGCCTCGCCCCTGCGCGCCAAGGTGCGCATGATTCTGCTCGACAAGGAAGACCCATCCAAGAAAAAAATCAAGGAGATCAAGGAGCAGGAAGTCTATATGGGCGAAATTCCGCTCATGACAAGCACTGGTTCCTTCGTCATTAACGGCACCGAGCGCGTCATCGTCTCCCAGTTGCATCGCTCACCCGGCGTGTTCTTTGAGCATGATCGCGGCAAGACCCATTCATCGGGCAAGCTGCTGTTCTCGGCGCGCATCATTCCCTATCGCGGCTCCTGGCTTGATTTTGAGTTTGACCCCAAAGACGTGCTTTTTTTCCGTGTTGACCGCCGCCGCAAGATGGCCGTCACGATTCTGCTCAAGGCCATTGGCCTGAGCAACGAAGACATTCTTGCCAGCTTCTTTGAGTTCGAGAACTTCCATATTCAGAAGGAAGGCGCGCAATTCAATGTGGTGCCCGAGCGTATGCGTGGCGAAATCGCCCGCTTCGACATCACTGACAAGACCGGCAAGGTGATGGTTGCGAAAGACAAACGCATCACCGCCAAGCATATTCGTGAATTTGAGGCAGCGGGCCTTAAAAAGATTGCGGTGCCGGACGATTATTTGCTGGGCCGTACGCTGGCACACAACGTGGTGGACACCGAGACCGGCGAGATCATCGCCAACGCCAACGACGAGATTAGCGAAACGGTACTCACTGCGCTGCGCGACGCCGGCATCAAAGACATCAAGACCCTGTTCATTAACGATCTCGACCATGGGGGCTACATTTCGAGCACGCTGCGCAACGACGAAATCGAAAGCCAGATGGGCGCGCGCGTGGCGATTTACCGCATGATGCGTCCTGGCGAGCCGCCGACCGAAGACTCGGTCGAGTCGCTGTTCAACAGTTTGTTCTTCGATGCGGACCGTTACGACCTGTCGTTTGTTGGCCGCATGAAATTCAACCGCCGGGTTGGTCGCGAAGAGCTTGAAGGCCCGGGCATTCTGTCAAATGAAGACATTGTTGCCGTGATCAAGATTCTCGTCGATCTGCGCAATGGCCGCGGCGAGATTGATGACATCGATCACCTCGGAAATCGCCGCGTGCGCTGTGTGGGTGAGCTGGCCGAAAACCAGTTTCGCGCAGGTTTGGTGCGGGTCGAGCGTGCGGTGCGGGAGCGTCTTGGCCAGGCCGAGACCGAAAATCTGATGCCGCATGACCTCATCAACGCCAAGCCGATTTCAGCGGCGATTCGCGAGTTTTTCGGCTCCAGCCAATTGTCGCAGTTCATGGACCAGACTAACCCGCTCTCGGAAATCACCCACAAGCGACGGGTTTCCGCGCTCGGGCCGGGCGGTTTGACACGTGAACGCGCCGGCTTCGAAGTGCGTGACGTACACCCCACCCACTACGGTCGTGTCTGCCCGATCGAGACCCCGGAAGGCCCGAACATCGGCCTGATCAACTCTTTGGCCCTGTATGCGCGCCTTAACCGCTATGGTTTCCTTGAGACGCCATATCGCCGCGTAGTCAATCAGAAGGTTACCAACGAAATCGATTACTTGTCCGCCATTGAAGAAGGCCGCTATGTGATCGCGCAAGCGAATGCGGGGCTCGACAAGAACGGCAAACTTACCGACGAACTGGTCACGTCACGCAACAAGGGCGAGACGATTTTGTCGACGCCAGACCGAATAGAGTACATGGACGTAGCGCCGGGCCAGATCGTGTCGGTGGCGGCATCTCTGATCCCCTTCCTTGAGCACGATGACGCCAACCGCGCGCTGATGGGCTCGAACATGCAGCGTCAGGCGGTGCCTTGTCTGCGAGCAGAAAAACCGCTGGTCGGCACCGGAATCGAGCGCACCGTGGCGGTGGACTCGGGTACGACCGTGCAGGCGCTGCGTGGAGGCAACGTTGACTACGTCGACGCGGGCCGCGTGGTGATTCGTGTCAACGACGACGAAACCGTCGCCGGTGAGGCGGGCGTTGATATCTACAATTTGATCAAGTACACGCGCTCCAATCAGAACACCAACATCAATCAGCGCCCAATCGTCATAGCGGGTGACAAAGTGTCCAAAGGCGACGTCATTGCCGACGGTGCGTCAACCGACTTGGGCGAACTGGCGCTGGGCCAAAACATGCTGGTCGCGTTCATGCCTTGGAACGGCTACAACTTCGAGGACTCGATCCTGATTTCCGAGCGTGTCGTTGCTGAAGACCGTTACACGTCGATTCACATCGAAGAACTCAGCGTCGTTGCGCGTGATACCAAATTGGGTTCCGAAGAAATTACCCGCGACATATCGAATTTGTCGGAGGGACAGCTTGGTCGTCTTGATGAGTCAGGCATTGTCTACATCGGCGCTGAAGTGCAGGCCGGTGACGTGCTGGTCGGCAAAGTCACGCCCAAGGGCGAAACCCAGTTGACGCCAGAAGAGAAGCTGCTGCGCGCGATCTTCGGCGAGAAGGCCAGTGATGTGAAAGACACCTCGCTGCGCGTGTCGTCCGGTATCGCCGGCACGGTGATTGACGTGCAGGTGTTCACTCGCGAAGGCATTGACCGCGACAAGCGTGCGCAGTCGATCATCGACGACATGCTCAGGAGCTACAAGCAGGATCTCGCTGACCAAATGCGGATTGTCGAGAACGATACTTTTGCGCGTATCGAGCGCATGCTGGGCGGCAAGGTCGCCAACGGCGGACCGAAGAAACTCGCCAAGGGCGCCAAGATCACCAAGGAGTATCTGGCCGATCTGGAGCGTTATCACTGGTTCGACATACGTTTGGCCAATGAAGACTCCGCCCAGCAACTCGAGCAGCTCAAAGACGGTCTGGCGCAAAAGCGTGTGCAGTTCGACCAGGCATTTGAAGAGAAGAAGAAGAAGCTTACCCAGGGTGACGAGTTGCCCCCCGGCGTGATCAAGATGGTCAAGGTCTACCTGGCGGTGAAGCGCCGCCTGCAGCCCGGCGACAAGATGGCGGGCCGCCACGGCAACAAGGGCGTGGTGTCACGCATCGTGCCGGTGGAAGACATGCCGCACATGGCGGACGGTACCCCCGTTGACATAGTGCTCAACCCGCTGGGAGTGCCGTCGCGCATGAACGTAGGGCAAATTCTGGAAGTGCATCTGGGCTGGGCCGCCAAAGGCATCGGCCAGCGCATTGCCGAGATGCTGAAGGCGGAGCGCAAAGTGGCAGAGGTGCGCAAATATCTTGAAAAGCTCTACAACAGCAGTGGCAAGCAAGAGGAAATCACGCATTTGTCGGACGACGAAGTGCTCGATCTTGCGCGCAACCTCCGCGCCGGAGCACCGTTTGCGACGCCGGTATTCGATGGTGCGACGGAAGAAGAGATCCGCGGCATGCTCGACCTGGCCTACCCGGACGAGTTCGCCAAAGCACGTGGATTCACCGCCAGCAAAACGCAGGTGGCATTGGTTGATGGCCGCACTGGCGAGTCGTTTGAGCGGCCGGTCACTGTGGGCTACATGCACGTGCTCAAACTGCATCACCTGGTCGACGACAAGATGCATGCGCGCTCGACTGGCCCTTACAGTCTGGTGACCCAGCAGCCGCTTGGCGGAAAGGCGCAGTTCGGCGGCCAACGTTTTGGCGAGATGGAGGTGTGGGCGCTGGAAGCCTACGGCGCCTCCTACACCCTGCAGGAAATGCTCACCGTCAAATCGGACGATGTGCAGGGCCGCACCAAGGTATACGAAAACATCGTCAAGGGCGACCACAAGATCGAAGCCGGCATGCCGGAGTCGTTCAACGTGTTGGTCAAGGAAATCCGTTCGCTCGCGATCGATATCGATCTCGACCGCCATTAATCTCACCGGAGTGACACAAACATGAAAGCCCTGCTCGATCTGTTCAAGCAAGTCACCCAGGAAGAAGAGTTTGATGCGATCCGCATTGGACTCGCTTCGCCCGAGAAGATCCGTTCGTGGTCATACGGTGAGGTCAAGAAGCCTGAAACCATCAACTACCGCACGTTCAAACCGGAACGTGACGGCCTGTTTTGCGCCAAGATTTTCGGGCCTATCAAGGACTACGAGTGCCTGTGCGGCAAGTACAAACGCTTGAAGCACCGTGGCGTGATTTGTGAAAAATGCGGCGTCGAGGTCACGCTGCAAAAGGTGCGCCGCGAGCGCATGGGTCACATCGAACTCGCGTCGCCGACGGCGCACATCTGGTTCCTGAAATCGTTGCCGAGCCGTTTGGGTATGGTACTGGACATGACGCTGCGTGATATCGAGCGCGTCCTGTACTTTGAAGCCTATGTCGTGACCGATCCTGGCATGACCGAGGGCCTCAAGCGCTGCCAGCTGCTGACCGAAGACGACTACCTCGCCAAGGTGGAAGAATTCGGCGACGAGTTCAGCGCCTCGATGGGCGCCGAGGGCATCCGCTCCTTGCTGCGTTCGCTCGACCTGCCACACGAGGCCGAAACCTTGCGCAAGGACCTGGAAAAAACCGGGTCGGAAGCGAAGATCAAGAAGTATGCGAAGCGCCTCAAGATCATCGAGGCTTTCATGAAGTCGGGTATCAAGCCCGAGTGGATGGTGCTTGAGGTGTTGCCGGTGCTGCCGCCCGATCTGCGTCCGCTGGTACCGCTTGATGGCGGCCGTTTTGCGACCTCCGATCTCAACGATTTGTATCGTCGCGTGATCAACCGCAATAACCGCTTGAAGCGCCTGCTCGAACTCAAGGCCCCGGAAATCATCGTGCGCAACGAAAAGCGCATGCTGCAAGAGGCTGTCGATTCGCTGCTCGACAACGGGCGCCGTGGCAAAGCCATGACCGGCGCCAACAAGCGCGCGTTGAAATCGCTGGCTGACATGATCAAAGGCAAGGGTGGCCGCTTCCGACAAAACCTGCTTGGCAAGCGTGTCGACTACTCTGGCCGTTCGGTGATTGTGGTTGGACCGCAACTCAAGTTGCATCAGTGCGGTCTGCCGAAGAAGATGGCGCTCGAATTGTTCAAGCCCTTCATTTTCAACAAACTCGAATTGTTGGGCACTGCGACCACCATCAAGGCTGCCAAGAAGCGCGTTGAGCAAGAGTCGCCCGAGGTGTGGGACATCCTCGAAGAAGTGATTCGCGAGCATCCGGTGATGCTCAACCGCGCACCGACCCTGCATCGTCTTGGCATTCAGGCGTTTGAGCCGGTACTGATCGAAGGCAAGGCGATACAGCTGCACCCGCTGGTTTGCTCGGCGTTCAACGCCGACTTTGACGGCGACCAGATGGCAGTTCACGTGCCGTTGTCGTTGGAAGCGCAGATTGAAGCACGTACGCTCATGCTGGCGTCAAACAACGTATTGTTCCCGGCCAACGGCGAACCGTCGATCGTGCCGTCGCAGGACATCGTGCTTGGCCTGTACTACGCCACCCGCGAACGCATCAATGGCATAGGCGAAGGCATTGTATTTTCCGATCTGATGGAAGTGCAGCGCGCGCTGGACAATAAGCAAGTCGAATTGCAATCGCGCATCTCAGTGCGTATTCGCGAAACCGAGATCGACAAAGTCACGGGCGTGCGCACCACCAGTATCAACCGCGTCAAGACGACTGCAGGGCGCGCTTTGCTGTCCGAGATCCTGCCGGCCGGTTTGCCATTTTCATTGCTCAACAAGTCTCTCAAGAAGAAGGAGATTTCGCGCCTGATCAATGCGTCGTTCCGCCGCTGCGGTTTGCGCGAGACAGTGATCTTTGCTGACAAGCTGATGCAGGCAGGTTTCCGTCTGGCGACACGAGCCGGCATTTCGATCGCTATGGACGATATGCTCGTGCCACCCGTAAAGCACGACATCATTCGCAAAGCCGAAACCGAGGTGAAGGAGATCGAAGCGCAGTACACCTCCGGTCTTGTGACCCAGGGCGAGCGCTATAACAAGGTGGTGGACATCTGGGGCCGCGCCGGCGATCAAGTCGGCAAAGCCATGATGGACCAGCTCGGAACGGAAGAGACGATAGATCGCCACGGCAAGAAAGTCCGCCAGGAATCATTCAACTCGATCTATATGATGGCCGATTCCGGCGCCCGCGGTTCGGCAGCGCAGATTCGCCAGCTCGCAGGTATGCGCGGCCTGATGGCCAAACCAGATGGTTCGATCATCGAAACACCGATCACCGCCAACTTCCGCGAAGGCCTGAATGTGTTGCAGTACTTCATCTCGACGCACGGCGCGCGCAAGGGCTTGGCCGACACTGCACTGAAGACCGCCAACTCGGGTTATCTGACGCGTCGTCTGGTGGACGTCACGCAAGACCTGGTGGTGATTGAAGACGATTGCGGCACCTCCAACGGCGCGACCATGAAAGCGTTGGTCGAAGGCGGTGAGGTCATCGAGCCGTTGCGTGAACGGATACTCGGTCGTGTTACTGCAGCCGATGTGTTGCATCCGGAAACGCAGAATGTTCTGTTTGCCACTGGTTATTTGCTGGACGAGGATGCGGTGGAGTTGATCGAGTCGCTGAGCATTGACGAAGTGCGAGTGCGTACCCCCTTGACTTGCGATACCCGCTACGGGCTGTGCGCCAGTTGCTATGGCCGCGACCTCGGGCGCGGTTCGCTCATAAACACTGGCGAAGCGGTAGGTGTTATTGCGGCCCAGTCGATTGGCGAGCCGGGCACCCAGCTCACCATGCGTACCTTCCACATCGGCGGCGCAGCTTCACGCGCTGCGGCGGCATCGACCGTTGAATCTAAGTCCAACGGCGTCATTCGCTTTACCGCGACGATGCGCTATGTCACTAATGTCAAAGGCGAAAAGATTGTCATTTCCCGCTCCGGCGAAGTAATGGTGACGGATGACAATGGCCGTGAACGCGAGCGTCACAAAGTGCCCTATGGAGCCACACTGGCGGTCGCGGACGGCAAGCAGGTCAAGGCTGGTGGCATTCTGGCGACTTGGGATCCGCATACGCGCCCGATCATCACCGAGTATGCAGGTACCGTGAAGTTCGAAAACGTGGAAGAGGGCGCTACCGTTGCCAAGCAGATGGACGAGGTGACGGGCTTGTCGACGCTGGTTGTCATTGACCCCAAGCGCTCGATGTCGGCAAAGACCAAGGGCGTGCGCCCGCAGGTCAAACTGATCAACGACCGTGGCGAGGAAGTCAAGATTGCCGGTACGGATCACTCAGTAACGATCTCGTTCCAGGTGGGCTCGCTCATCACCGTGAAAGACGGCCAAGCGGTAGGCGTTGGCGAGGTGCTGGCGCGGATTCCGCAGGAATCATCCAAGACACGCGACATTACGGGCGGGCTGCCACGCGTTGCAGAGCTGTTTGAAGCACGCGCGCCGAAGGATGCGGGCATGATGGCCGAAGTGACCGGCACGTCTTCATTCGGCAAGGACACCAAAGGCAAGCAACGTCTGGTTATTACGGATCTTGAGGGCGTCGCCCATGAGTTCCTGATCGCCAAGGACAAGCAGGTGCTGGTGCATGACGGCCAGGTGGTGAACAAGGGCGAGATGGTGGTTGATGGCCCGGCTGATCCGCACGACATTCTGCGTTTGCAAGGCGTTGAAGCGCTGGCGCGTTACATCACCGACGAGGTGCAGGATGTGTACCGACTGCAAGGCGTCAAGATTAACGACAAACACATTGAGGTCATCGTGCGCCAGATGTTGCGGCGTTTGCAGATCGCTGATCCCGGCGACACCAAGTACATCACCGGCGAGCAGGCCGAACGCTCAGACCTGCTCGATGAGAATGACCGCGTGATCGCGGAAGGAAAACGGCCAGCGACATTCGAACATATCCTGCTCGGCATTACGAAGGCCTCGCTATCGACCGATTCGTTTATTTCGGCGGCCTCGTTCCAGGAAACCACGCGTGTATTGACCGAAGCCGCCATCATGGGTAAACGGGACGAGTTGCGCGGTTTGAAGGAAAACGTCATCGTTGGCCGTCTGATTCCTGCCGGCAGCGGGATGGCCTATCACAAGGCAAAGCGCGCGAAGGAAACCGAAGCGGCCGAATCGGTGTTCGAAACCGAAGCGGCGGAAGTGCCTGCTGAAACAGCGGACACGGTTTGAGGCGCGCCGGCGGAATGTTGCCACGCGTGCAACCACCAGCGGGCGGTCTGGTGGTTGCAGCAATAATCTGTCAGGTTCGTTGACAAATCCACTAAAAAGCATTACTATCCCAAGTCTTTGTTTGCGCAGGCCAATCGTAGCTTGCGCAGCCTAAATAAAATACGGAATTTCAATGCCAACCATCAATCAATTGGTGCGACAGGGGCGTCAAGCGCCCAAGACCAAGAGTAAGGTCCCGGCGATGCAACGCAGCCCGCAAAAGCGCGGCGTCTGCACTCGCGTCTACACCACGACCCCTAAAAAGCCGAACTCAGCGCTGCGTAAAGTAGCGAAGGTGCGTCTCACCAACGGTTTTGAGGTGATCTCCTACATTGGTGGTGAAGGCCACAACTTGCAGGAGCACTCGGTGGTGCTGATTCGCGGCGGTCGCGTGAAAGACTTGCCGGGTGTTCGTTATCACATGGTGCGCGGTTCGCTTGACACGCAAGGTGTCAAAGATCGCAAACAGTCCCGTTCGAAATACGGCGCAAAGCGCCCCAAAGCTGCTTAAAGGTTGAGGTGAGCCATGCCCCGTCGTCGTGAAATTCCCAAACGTGACATCCTGCCGGACCCTAAATTCGCCAGTGTTGATGTCGCCAAGTTCGTCAATGTGTTGATGTTTTCCGGCAAGAAGTCGGTTGCCGAGCGCACGATTTATGGCGCGCTTGACCAGATCACCAAAAAGTCAGGCAAGAACGCGCTGGAAGTGTTTGGCCTGGCTCTGACAAACGCCAAGCCGATGGTCGAAGTCAAGAGTCGCCGGGTGGGCGGCGCAAACTATCAGGTGCCGGTTGAAGTTCGCCCGATCCGCCGTATGGCGCTGGCGATGCGCTGGTTGCGTGAAGCCGCCCACAAGCGTTCCGAAAAGTCGATGGGCCAACGCCTGGCCAACGAGTTGATGGAGGCGTCCGAAGGTCGCGGCGGTGCGGTCAAGAAGCGCGATGAAGTGCACCGTATGGCTGAGGCCAACAAGGCTTTTTCGCACTTCCGCTTCTAACGCCTGTCTCCCTTTTTTGCACAGGCGCCGCTTGTTGACAAGCGGCGCTTTTGCTTCCGGTGGTTGCATCACAGTGCAGTTGGCAAGCGTGACCGCAGTTCGTGTAGGTGTTCGAGAATTTTTCCGCTGCGGCATGTTTCTGTCGCGGCTTGATCTTTAAGAAAGAGGTGCTCAAAGTGGCTCGAAAGACTCCTATCGAACGGTATCGCAACATTGGTATTTCCGCGCACATCGACGCGGGCAAAACCACCACCACCGAGCGCATCCTTTTTTACACTGGCGTTAGCCACAAAATCGGCGAGGTTCATGATGGCGCAGCCACCATGGACTGGATGGAGCAGGAGCGCGAGCGCGGCATTACGATCACCTCAGCTGCGACAACCTGTTTCTGGAAGGGGATGGACAGCACCTATCCAGAGCACCGCATCAACATTATTGATACCCCTGGCCACGTCGATTTCACGATCGAGGTAGAGCGTTCTATGCGCGTGCTTGACGGCGCGTGTATGGTGTATTGCGCGGTGGGTGGTGTGCAGCCGCAGTCCGAAACCGTGTGGCGCCAAGCCAACAAGTACAAAGTCCCACGTCTTGCGTTCGTCAACAAGATGGACCGAACCGGCGCGAATTTTTTCAAAGTGTACGACCAAATGCGTGCGCGTCTGAAGGCTAATCCGATTCCGTTGCAAATTCCGATCGGTGCGGAAGATTCGTTCACGGGCGTGATTGATCTTGTACGCATGAAGGCAATTGTGTGGGACGAAGCCTCCCAAGGCATGAAGTTCGAACTCAAGGAAGTTCCTGATAATCTTCTCGAGCTGGCCAAGGAGTGGCGCGAAAAGATGGTCGAGGCTGCTGCCGAGGCCAGTGACGAATTGATGAACAAGTATCTTGAAGGCGGTGAGCTTTCCATCGCCGAGGTCAAGCTTGGTCTGCGCACCCGTACCATTGCCAGCGAAATTGTGCCCATGCTGTGCGGCTCGGCCTTCAAGAATAAAGGCGTGCAGGCGATGCTTGACGCAGTGCTTGATTTCATGCCTGCACCGACCGACATTCCGCCAGTCAAGGGTGAACTGGAGAACGGCAATCCCACGGTGCGTCGGGCGGCCGATGATGAAGGCTTCTCAGCGCTGGCGTTCAAGATCATGACGGATCCCTTCGTCGGCCAGCTTATTTTCTTCCGCGTTTATTCCGGCGTGATCAATTCTGGCGACACCATTTACAACTCGGTCAAGGGCAAGAAGGACCGCGTTGGCCGTATTTTGCAGATGCACGCCAATCAACGCGAGGAGATCAAGGAAGTGCGCGCTGGCGATATCGCTGCCGCTGTGGGTCTCAAGGACGCGACTACGGGCGACACGCTGTGCGATCCGGACAAGTTCATCATTCTTGAGCGCATGATTTTCCCGGAGCCGGTGATTTCGCAGGCCGTGGAGCCAAAGACCAAGGTAGACCAGGAGAAAATGGGTATCGCCCTGCACCGTCTGGCGCAAGAGGACCCGTCGTTCCGTGTGCATACTGACGAAGAATCGGGACAGACCATCATCTCCGGTATGGGTGAATTGCACCTGGAGATTCTGGTTGACCGCATGAAGCGTGAATTCAGCGTCGAGGCGACAGTGGGCAAGCCGCAGGTGGCTTATCGCGAAACTATCCGCAAGACGGTGGAAGACGCCGAGGGCAAGTTCATCAAGCAATCAGGCGGGCGCGGCCAGTATGGTCACGTTGTGCTCAAAGTTGAGCCGCAACCACCTGGCAAGGGTTTTGAATTCGTTGACGCGATCAAGGGCGGCGTGGTGCCGCGCGAATTCATTCCGGCCGTGGAGAAGGGCTTGCGTGAAACCCTCCCGGCTGGCGTGCTGGCGGGCTACCCGATAGTGGACATCAAGTGCACGCTGCATTTTGGTTCTTACCACGACGTTGATTCGAACGAGAACGCGTTCAAGATGGCCGCCTCCATGGCTTTCAAGGATGGTATGCGCGCAGCGTCACCGGTGCTGCTTGAGCCCATGATGGCGGTAGAAGTGGAGACGCCAGAAGACTACGCAGGAACGGTCATGGGAGATTTGTCTTCGCGCCGCGGCATGGTTCAAGGCATGGAAGATATCTCTGGCGGCGGCGGCAAAATCATCAAGGCCGAAGTGCCACTGGCTGAAATGTTCGGCTACTCCACTTCGCTTCGCTCGGCGACGCAGGGCCGCGCTACTTACACGATGGAGTTCAAGCATTACAGCGAAGCCCCAAAGAATGTCGCGGAAGCGATCATCAGCGCGAAGAAATAAATCTTTGGTACGCACTAACGCAGCTATCCAAATTCGATACTTGTTCTTTAGATCAGGAGACAGCAATGGCCAAGGGTAAATTTGAGCGTACGAAGCCGCACGTGAACGTCGGGACGATTGGTCACGTAGACCACGGCAAGACGACGCTGACGGCAGCGATCACGACGGTGTTGTCGGCCAAGTTTGGCGGGGAAGCCAAGGCATAC
>JANLTL010000675.1:0-25540 GCA_031362905.1 Burkholderiales bacterium
AAGCGCCAGTCGGTGGTGAACGAGACCACCAGAAAATGGACATCATGGGCCGGTGCCAGCGCTTGCGCCGATCCCGTAAGGTGGGTCAGTCAAAATCAGGTCGCACTTCGGCAGCAGCGGCAGCACTTCGCGGCAGTCGCCGTGCCACAATTCCGCGTTCCCGATTGTCACTTTCTCGGCCATCGTTCCATCACTCCGTAGGTGCCTTGACAGCTAACTTTGCGTCCAAGCGGACGGCTTCGCCGCCGCTTAACTCCACGTTGGGCCTCATAACGTTCTCATCGGGTAGGAAAAAATGACTGGCAAGAGCCGCAGCGTGGAGATGTACTCCTTGAGCGTTCCGCTTGACGCGATCAAGAAACTTTCCAACGAACAGCGCTTCGCTTACTACCTGCTGGGGCACATGTTCAACGAGCTCATGTGCCTGCAGAAGCTTGTGAGCTTTGCGTTACCGAAGCACGATGATCGACGGCCGGCAAGACTGCGGCCCGAGCTGGGCCAAGCGATGTTCCTCTTTCGGCTCGCATGTGGAAAGATTTGGGAAGCGAGTAAGGCGATTCGGGAAACCAAGGAACTGGCGAGGACCCTCCTCGAAGAGGTATTGCCCCATGTGCCGGATGGCAGAGCAAGGTTGAAAAATCTCAACGCCGCCGTCGAAGGCGCAGCATGGCTGTCCCCTCTTCGGAACGGCATGGGGTTTCATTTCCCGACGTTTCAGCGCTGGAGTAGTCACGTAGTTCCCGACGAGTCGTGGGTGGACGACATCGTTTTCTTGGGTGACAAGTCAGGCAACACGTACTACGACGCTGCGGATACCATCGCTCAAGCTTGGATGTTTGAACAGTACGGTGCCGTCGATCTTAGAAGTGCAGTTGATCTCCTAATCGAGCAGATGATCGACTTGCTAAAGTTGATGAACTCGTTTCTTGAAGATGTCTTGGGTGCGTTCATAGCAGAAGTGATCCTCGATGGTCAGCTAACGCGGCAGCCTGCCGGAAAGGTGCTTGCGCCTGAGTTCGAGAGCTGCTACATACCGTTCTGGACAGCAATGCCCGATATGCCCAACCCATCGCTGCAGCCGACCGCCCCCGGCGGCGGCTGAGCTTCAACGTTGGTGCTTGTATGGTCTCCATTCCTCCGCTGCGCGTGGCAAAGGAAGTGTGAAGCCTTGTTTTTCAACATGACATGCCGCGCTCAAGTCCAATCCATGCGGTTCGCCAGCCATCGATGCCTGGAATCCGCTTCCACCAAGGCTTTCCAGACAGCGTCGCTTCCGACGGGAAGAGGTTAAGGGGTCAAGGTCGAATTGAATTCAGAATTGACAGGGGGGAGATCGAATTGACTCTCTCCGCCGCCATGTCAACAATCTCCTGGCCGAGTTGACCAATCCCCAAGGCGGAACCATCCTCATGCAGCACGACGCACTGGGATACCTGAGCCAGTTCACCGATCCCGCAAGCCAAGTACCTCAGCCCTTCTTGCGATACGCGAACGCGCGATCCAGCCGCCCCAGAATGTAGTCGCCGCAAGCCACCGGCCCATACTTCGGCGCCTCGCCAGCCTGCAGCACCGGCTCGATCACCGTATCGAAATCGGGATCGGCAAACACCGCGATCGACAGGCGCTCGCGCCCGGAACTGTTGACCACGCGATGCGGGTTGGATTTGAAACGGTCGTTGGTCCAGCGCCCCAGCAGATCGCCGGAGTTGACCACCAGGGTGCCGGCAATCGGGTGCGCGGTGACCCACTCGCCCTTGCGCGTGGCCACCTGCAGGCCGCCGACCTGGTCCTGGTGCAACAGGGTCAGCACACCGTAGTCGGTATGCGGCGCCACGCCGAACTGCTGCTCGCTGGCCTGCGGGTCCTGCGGCGGGTAGTAGATCAGCGAGGCGCGTGAAATTGGTTTGTGGTAACTGCGCACGAAGGTGTCTTCGGATGCGTTGAGGCTCAGGGCCAGTGCGCGCAACATGGTGCGCGCACAGTCGTGCGCGGCGGCCAGGTAGGTATTGAGCAGCGGGCGCATTTCAGGCATGTACTCGGGCCAACGATTCGGGCCGATCATGCGGTTGCCCGCCAGGTAGTCGGGGTCGTCGGTGGCGAAATCCACGCCCCAGATGTAGCTCTCCTTGAGATCGACTTTGGCCTTGTCGTACATCTTGGCCTGGCCCACCTGCAAAAAGCCGCGATGGCGGTCGATCGGCTTGACCTGCAGTTTTTCTTCCAGAGGGCGGGCGAAGAAACGCCTTGCCAACGCGTCGACTTGGTCGATCAGGGCGGCGTCGATACTGTGGTTGCGCACATAGAAAAAGCCGATGCGCTCGGCCGCCGCGCGCATCGCCGCCCCCACTTGCGCGACATCCTCGCGTCGACCGCTGGCCAAGGGCGCCAGATCGATCACCGGAATTTCGTCGATCCCGATTTGCCGCGCTGTCGCACCGCTCACGAGGCGGCTCCCGACTTGTCATCTTCGGAGTAGTAGCCGATCACGTCACCCTCGGTGGTGACACCCAGGCCATTGAGCAGGCGATTCGAATAATTGAAATAGGCGCATACCTGGTTGACTTCCAGTATCTCGCCATCGTCACAGCCGGCCGCATGCAGGGCGTCGATATCGGCCTTCTCCATGCGTCCCACTTCCGCGGTGAGTTTGCGGGCATAGATCAGCAAGGCAAGTTCTTTGCCGGCAAAGGCCTGCTCGGGCCGCGCCGCTTCGAGCGCGGCGCGGATCAGCTCGGAACGCTCGCGATTGGCGATCAGGCGCCGTGCATTGGTGAAATGATGGGCCAGGCTGTAGGCACAGTTGTTGGTCATGCTGACGTAGGACGCCACCACCTCGAGAAACCAGAACGGCAGGGTGTTCTCCGGGTTGTGCAGCACGCTGCGGTACAGGGCCAGGTGGCCTTCCATGGTGTGCGGGCGCAGGCTGTGGGCGCGCATCACGTTGTCGACCGTGCCGTGCGGCGTGGTTACCTTGCGGTACATCTCCTTGAGCACGCCGACGGCGTCCTCGACCGTGATCATGCGGATCCAGCTGCTCATGTTTTGCTTGTCCTTGCGGGGTTGCGAGTTGATTGGTCAGTCATCGGGATAGCGCGGCCGCGGCGCGCGCGCGAACAGGCGCTGCACCATCGGCTCGAAACTTTCGAGCGGTGCGCACTCATAGTGCGGGTCGGCGGCGGCTTGATCGTATTTGTCGACAAAGGTTGCCGCCCATTCGAAATGCGGGTGACCGCGCCAGCGTTCACGCTCGTTTTGATCGACCCGCAACAGGCCCGGCGAATGCACGTTCTGGAACACCGCATGGCGATGCAGCATCCAGTAATTGCGATCCGAGATATAGGCGCCCATCAGCGCCGCCGCAAAGGCACCATGCATGCTCGGACAGGCGATGAAGCCGATGTCATGCAACAGGCACACCACCACATCCTCTTCGGGCAAGCCATCGCGCAGCGCCATGGTGGCCGACTGCAGGCTGTGGCGATAGTTGTTGACCATGTAGCCGATGCTCGGATCGTCCTTCGAGCCTTCCAACATGCGCAGCACCTGGCGCGCCTGCTGCTCGGGGGAGTACTGCGCGCGCTGGCGGTCCAGCAAGTCCCATTCCGCCGGCGTCATCTGTTCGAGCGAAACCTTCTCGACATACTCCCAGTCGGGATGGAGAAGCGGGCTGTAGCTGCTGCGGTCTTTCATCTGCGTTCCTTTCAAGTGGTGGCGGCCAGGCGCGCGGTGATCCATTGCACTGTGGCAGGGCGCCAGGCGGAGAGGGCGCGCTCGATGGCCGTATGGCGTGCCAGCAGGGCCTGCCATTGCGCGATGGCCGGTGGCAGCGCCAGAGTTTCACCGAGCGCCGTGGCCAGCATGTCGGCCAGGGGCAGGGTCACCGCGTAACCGCAATCGGCCAGGCTCAGGTTTTCGCCGGCCAGATACGGCGCCGGCTTGGCCAGCGTCGCCAGTTGGCCGATGCGCTGGCGCAGTTCAGCCATGCGCGCGGCGACCACCGCGGGGTCGCGCCGCAACGGGCTCACGTGCGGAAACAAGGACCGTACCGGCGGCTCCAGATAGAGATCGTGGAAGCGCGCAAGAAAGCGCACCTGCGCCCGTGCCGCCGGCGTTGCCGGCAGCAGTGGCGGTGCGGGAAAGCGCTCCTCAAGGTATTCGTTGATCGCCTCGGACTCCGACAGCACGAAGCCATCATCATTCAGCGCCGGCAAGGTGCCCATCGGCACCAGCGCTCGATAAGCCGCGGAGCGGTAGCCGTCCGGCGGTTCGCGCTCTTCGACACTCACGCCCTTGGCGATGAGCACGATGCGCACCTTGGCGCTGTAGCTCGATAGTGCGGTGGCGTAGAAAATCATGCTTCAGCCAGGAATGCCTGGTAGTCCGCGCAGGCGCCGGCGATCGCCGCCTCCAGCAGCGCGGCGCCATGCTCGGGAAGCGCCAGCGCCGAATCCGAGCCGACCCGACCATCCGGAAACGCGGCGCGATGGGACTGCGCGTCCCAGTGATTGTCGCCGCCATGGTCGCGCAGAAACGCAGGGTCCAGCGGCGCCGGCGCAGCCGCCGCCGCCGCACGTCGCGAGGCCGGCAGCGTGTGCTGGGTCAGTGCGATCTCGCTGGGCGTGGCATGCATGCCTTCGCCGGCGCCATACAACTCACGCCGCAATTGGTCGGCTTGCGGATATTCCCACCAGCTGCGCAGCCGGCAGCGGGGCGCATGGCCGGTGCGCTCACTCAAGCTCCAGCGCGCGTAGATATCCTGGAAAGCGGCGCGCGCCGGCGCGATGTTGCCGCCGTGGCCATTGACAAAGTAGAAGCGCTCGAAGCCCTGGCGCGCCAGCGACAGCACCAGATCCTCGATCACCGCCATCAGGGTGCTGGCGCGCAGCGAGATGGTGCCCGGGAAAGCAAGGTTGAACTGGGCGACACCGAGCGCGAGGGTCGGCGTCACCAGCGCGTCGGCACGCTCGCCCAAACCGTGCGCCACCGCCTCGGCGGTGTAGGCGTCGGTGCCGATCAGGCCCTGCGGCCCGTGTTGTTCGGTCGAGCCGATCGGCACCACCACGCCGCGTGAGCGGGTCAGGTAGGCCTCGACTTCGTTCCAGGTGGCGAGTGAGAGTTGCATGATGAGGTGAATTTCCGGCCCATATAATACGATGCAGGAGAGGGCTGCGAATTCGCGCTTGAGCCTTGAAGGAAGGATCGAATGGCGGTGGCAAGCGACAGCAGCATGGCGGGTGCGGCGGGTGTGGACAGGGCTCCGGCGATGATCGAAATGACCGGCGTCTGCAAATCCTTCGGCAGCTTCCGTGCGCTCGATGGCGTCGACCTGCGCGTCGCCGCCGCTGAAAAGGTGGTGATCTGCGGCCCCTCGGGTTCCGGCAAATCCACTCTGATCCGCTGCATCAGCCAGCTGGAGCGCCATGAGCAGGGCCGCATCGTGGTCGACGGCGTCGAGCTCACCGACGACAGCGCCAGCCGCGCGCGTGCGCAAAGCGAAGTCGGCATGGTGTTCCAGCAATTCAACCTGTTCCCGCACCTGACGGTGATGCAAAACCTGACGCTGGCGCCGATTCAGGTGCGCGGCATGACACCGGATGCCGCGCGCGAACTCGCGCTGCAGTACCTGGCGCGGGTGCATATTCCCGAACAGGCCGACAAGTACCCGGGCCAGCTCTCGGGTGGCCAGCAGCAGCGCGTGGCGATCGCCCGCTCGCTGTGCATGCGGCCGCGCATCATGTTGTTCGACGAGCCGACTTCGGCGCTCGACCCGGAAATGATCGGCGAGGTGCTGGACGTGATGGCTGATCTGGCGCGCGACGGCATGACCATGATTTGCGTGACGCACGAAATGGGCTTCGCGCGCAAGGTGGCCGACAGCGTGATCTTCATGGATCGCGGCAAGATCGTCGAACGCGCCGCGCCGACCGAGTTTTTCAGCGCCCCGAAAACCGAGCGCTGCCGCGAATTTCTCGGGCGCATCCTCAATCACTGAAGTTGCCGCGCCCGGTCGGGCGGCGGCAAGCAGATGTCAGCGTCCGGCGCTCAAGCGTCGCTCCAGGCGCCGCACGCCCCAGGAAACCACTAGGATCAGGGCCAGATACTCGAGCACCAGGAAGCTGTAGATCTCCAGCGGCCGGTATTCGGTGACGTTGAGTTCGTTGGCGCGCCGCGTGAGTTCCTGCAGGCCGACCACCGATACCAGCGACGACATCTTGAGCACATAGACAAACTGGTTGCCCAGCGCCGGCAGGATGGTGCGGATCGCCTGCGGAAACACGATGAAGCGAAAGGTTTTCCAGCGCGACAGGCCGAGGGTCTGCGCCGCCTCTCTCTGGCCGCGCGGTACCGACTGAATGCCGGCGCGGAAAATCTCGGCTTCGAATGCGCTGTCGGACAAGGCCAGGGTGATGAGGCCGGCGACGAAGGTGCCGAACTGCAGGCCGCTGACCACCGGCAGGCCGTAGTAGACCCACAGCAGCAGCACCAACAGCGGCACGGCGCGAAAGCATTCGACATAGACCCGGTTGAAGCCGCGCAACAGGCGGCTTTGCGACAGCCCGGCCAAGGCCACCAACATACCGATCAGTACTGCAAGGGCGATGGCGCTGACCGAAAGGCTGATGGTTAGCCACAAGCCGGTCAGCATGAAGCGGATGTTGTCCGCCCCCTTGGGCAGTCTGGGGTCGAGCACATACCAGCCCCACTGGTAGGTCTGCTCAGCTCCGCAGCCGGCGAGCAGCAACACCGACAGCAGCAATGCCGCGACAGCGGGGGCGCGCACGGTGCTCGCCGTGCCGATCAGCGGCCTTGAAAACGCTGGAGAAGTCCCGGTGCCGCGGGCTCCCGAACGCAAGCCTGCAATCAAATCAATACGCTGCAAAGGCGGCTCGCGTGCTCTGCGGATTTACGCAGCGTCTCCTTTACTTCGCGGAGAGCCACTTCGCTTCAAGCGTATCGAAGAAGCCTTCGGATTTTTTCAGCGCCACCCAGTTGTTGACGAAATTCACCCACACCACCTCGTTTTGCGGCACCGGGAAGGCGAATGGCCGCTTGTTGCGCATATCGCCGGTGCTGCCCACGATGGTCAGTTGCGGATAGGTCTTCATCAGAGTGCCGGCCTCGATGTTGCTGGTGATGGTGACCTGGGCACGACCGGCCAGCACTTCCTGGTAGCCGGTGGCCGGCTTTTCGATTGCCTTGATGGTGGCCAGGGGAAAATGCTGGCGTGCCTGTTCCTCAAACACCGTGCCCAGCAGCACCGCCACGGTCACGCCTTTCTTGTTGATGTCGTTCCAGGTCTTGAACTTGGCGGCGCCGGCTTTTTGCACCAGCGGCATGGTGCCGGCCTCGAGATAAGGGGCACTGAAGCCGACCACCTTGGCGCGCGCCATGTTGAGCGAGGCGCCGGAAAAAATGTCGTAGCGGTCGGCGGTGATGCCGGCTACCAGGGTGGCCCATTCGGCCGGCACAAATTCGATCTTCACGCCCAGATCCTTGGCCAGTTGCTCCATCGCATCGATGTCGAAGCCCTTGTAGGAATTGGTGGCCGGGTCCTTGATCGACATCGGGTTGAAATCGCCGGTGGTGCCCACGCGCAGGGTGCCGCGCTCCAGGATGGTTTGCAGGCGGGTCTTGGTTTGTGCCTGGGCGGCTTGCAGGGTCACGAGGCCCAGTACGATCAATGCCGCCAGGCGACCAATGGTCAGTCCAAAATTCAGTTTCATTGCGGGTTTCTCCTGTGTTTTGCTGCGGATGTCATTCAAGATATCACTAATCCATCGCTACGCGATCACGGGCGCAGCCGTCGCGACGCTGCAACCGTGTCGCCTGCTGGACGTCGCCAGCCGCGCTGACGCGGATCTTAGCCTGCACTTCGATCTCGAGCCGAAATTTGCTCCGGTGCGAATTTTTCCGACGGCGCTACACTGTGCCTCCTCGCGACTTCACCAAGTCCAATCCGAGTAGAACTGAGCCTGGCGCACGCGTATCACGCACGCGCCGCATGGTCTGGAGGCCTGCATGTCCCAAACCCAATCGATCAAGATTCACGGTCTGCATCACAACGCCTACCGCTGCCGCGACTCGGAAGAGACGCGCCAGTTTTATGAAGACTTTCTTGGCCTGCCGCTCGCGGGCACGCTGGAGATCGGCGAGACCAAGAGCGGGCGTGCGACCCAGACCCTGCACACGTTTTATCAAATGGGCAATGGCTCCTACCTCGCCTATTTCGAGGCGCCCGACATGCCGTTCGAGTTCAAAACGCAGCACGATTTCGATTTGCATATCGCGCTTGAAGTCGACATGCCGACTCTGGAAGAGATGCTCGCCAAGGGCAAGGCGGCAGGGATGCAAGTCCGCGGCGTCGCGGACCATCATTTCATCAAGTCGATTTATTTTCGCGACCCGAATGGCTATGTGATCGAGCTCACGGCCAAACTGCCCGAGCATGATGCCGAGATGAACCCTGCCACCAACGGCGCGCGTGCCAAGCTTGATCGCTGGACCGCAAGCAAACGTGACGCTGCACGTGCTGCGTAGAGGGAAAGCCTGAACATGAAAACCGCAGTCGTGGTGGGCGCCCTTGGCGTCATTGGCCGTTACTTTGTTGACCGCCTGGCTGCCGAGCCGGGCTGGCAGGTGGTGGGCCTGTCCCGCCGCAAGGGCGAAGACCGCGCCAACGTGCGCTATCTCTCGGTGGATTTGCTCGATGCGCAGGCGGCGCAGCGCAGCCTGGCGCAATTGACCGATGCCACGCACATTTTCTACTGCGCGTTTCAGGCGTCTGGGACGCAGGCGGCCGATTACGCGCGCGGCACCCAGGTCAATCTCGACATGTTGGTCAATTCGGTTAGCGCCATCGAGGCGGTGGCGAAAAATCTCGAGCGCGTCGTCCTGGTGACCGGCACCAAATACTACGGCTCACACCTCGGGCCCTTTCGCACTCCCGCCAAAGAGACCGACCCGCGCCACATGCCGCCGGATTTTTATTTCGACCAGATCGACTGGCTCACCGCACGGCAAGCTGGCAAGCCCTGGAGCTGGACCGAGCTGCGCCCGCAGACCCTGTGCGGCTTTGCGCCCGGCACGGCGATGAGCATCATCCCGGTGATAGCAGTCTATGCGGCGATCTCGAAGCAGCTCGGCCTGCCGCTGCGCTTTCCCGGCAAGCCCGGCGCCTATCGCTCCATTTATCAACTGACCGAATCAAGCCACATTGCCAATGCAGCGCTGTGGGCCGCTACCGATGCGCGCTGTGCCAACCAGACCTACAACATTACCAATGGCGATTTCTTTCGCTGGTGCAACGTGTGGCCGCGCATCGCCGAAGTGTTCGAGATGCCGGTGGCTGAGCCGCAAACCATCTCGCTGGTGGGGCACATGGCCGACAAGGCGCCGCTGTGGGAGGCGATGGTGCAGCAGCATGGGCTCAAGCCGCACCGATACGCGGACATCGTCGCCTGGCCGTTTGGCGACTACGTGTTCGGCTGCGACTGGGACGTGATGACCAGCACGACCAAGGCGCGTCAGCACGGTTTTCACGACGTCGTGGACAGCGAAGAAATGTTGCTGCGCCTGCTCACGCAATTTCGGCGTGAGCGGATCGTGCCTTAGCGATCGCACTTCGCACACCTGCGGCACCCGCGGCACCTGTGGTTGGCGCGCTTCAAGCGCTGCGGTGCTGAGGCGCGCGACAGCGATCGGCTCACATCCTCAGAAGGTGCAGCCTTTGGCGCGCAGCGCCTTGTCGACCCACGAGCGGTCCACTTTCTTGCCCTTGCGCAGAGCGTTCAGCGTCGCGTCCTCGTCCTTGGCCTTGGCCTGCGCGGCCTTGAGCACAATGGGGGCAATGTCGACGCCGACGGCAATCACGCCATCGTCGTCACCGACGATGATGTCGCCGGGGTTGACCACCATGCCGCCGATCGAGACCGGCACATTGATTTCGCCAAAGCCGTTCTTGTAGGGCCCGCGATGGGTGACGCCGCGCGCGTACACCGGAAACTTGGATTCGGCCAGCGCGCCTGAATCGCGAATTGCGCCATCAATGACCATGCCGGCCACGCCGCGCTTGGCGGCCATGGTGCTCATGATTTCGCCGATGATGGCCTGTGAGCAATCGCCGCCGGCATCGACCACGATGACGTCGCCGGGCTGCGCGATGTCAATCGCCTTGTGCACCATCAGGTTGTCGCCGGGCGAGACGCGCACGGTGAGTGCCAGCCCAAGCATCTGGCCACCGCGGTGCATCGGGTTGAGGCCATCGGCGCCCGGCAGGCGGTTCATGCAGTCGGACAGATGCGCGACCACGACATTCTTGAACTGTTTGACGAGGGCGGCGGGGGCGCGCTTGGGCGCGGGAAGAATGCGAAATCCGATGTTGGACATGGGTTGGAACTCCTGAGGGCTTAAAAGATTCGGGAAGAGGGGATGGGGGTCGGATCGACGGGGCCGTTCTGTCGTAGCGTTCGGTCGCGGTGTTCAGTCACAGCGCGCTGTCACAGAGGGGGCAGGCAGCAAGGGTGCCGCCTGCGCGGCCGCTTCTCGATGGCTACTTCATGATTTCGAGCAGGTCAACCTCGAACACCAGCGTGGCATTGGGCGGAATTGTGCCAGGCACGCCGCGCGCACCGTAAGCCAGATTGGGCGGGCAAACCAGTTTCGCCCGGCCGCCCACCTTGATTGACTGCACGCCTTCGGTCCAGCAGGGAATCACGCCGCTCAGGGGAAACGTCGCCGGTTCCTTGCGGCGATATGAGCTGTCGAATTCCTTGCCGTCAGTGAGCGTTCCCTTGTAGTGGACTTTGACGCTATCGCTTGCCTTGGGCTTGGCCCCGGAGCCTTCGTTGAGGATGGTGATCTCGATGCCTGAAGGTGTCTTGGTGGTCTGGGCGCCGGCCGGCAGGGCGCAGGTGAGGAGGGCGGCCAGAGAGACAGCGGAGACAGCAAGGAATTTGTTCATGAAATGGTCTTCTTTCGAGCAGGGGTTGAAGGTGGGTTTAACGACGGTGGACGAGGCTTGATGTTTGTTCGCGCAAGATGGGGCCGCTGTTTGTGGTCAGGTTTGGTTTGGTCTGGGGCACTGATTAGTCTAGCTTGATATTGCCGGTCTTGATCACACCAGCCCACTTGGCCATCTCGGCGGGCACGCGCGCCTGTGCGGCCTCGGTGCTGCCGCCGATCACGATGATACCCATGCCGAGCAGTCTTTCCTTCACGTCGGCCTGCTGCAGGACGACATTGGTTTCGCGGTTCAGCAGGGCTACCGCATCGCGCGGTGTACCAATGGGGGCGAACAGGGAGTAGTTGGTCGCGGTCTCGTACCCCGGCAACCCAGCTTCGGCCATGGTCGGCACATCGGGCAACATCGGCACTCTGGCGCGGGTGGCGACGGCGAGTGCACGAACCTTGCCGGACTTGATGTGCGGCAGATGCGCCGGCATGCTGTCGATTGACATCGGCACACGGCCCGCCATCAGGTCGGGCAGAAACTGTGCCGTCCCCTTGTAGGGCACATGCACCAGATCCACACCGGCCATCTGCTTGAACATCTCCGCGTTCAGGTGCTGCAAGCCGCCAATGCCGGACGACGCATAGCTCAATTGCCCGGGTTTGGATTTGGCCAGGGCAATCAGTTCCTGCACGTTCTTGACCGGCAGATCGGCATTGACCACCAGGCCCACCGTGCCAAAGGCCACTTCCACAATCGCCACAAAATCGCGGCGCATGTCGAAGCCCAGATTCTTGTGCACGTGCGGTGCAATCGCATAGTCGGTGATGCTGCCCAGCATCAGCGTATAGCCGTCGGCCGGGCTTTTGGCCAGCGCGTCGGCGCCAATGGTGGCGCCGGCGCCGGGCCGATTCTCCACCGTGACCGGTTGCCCGATGCGCACGGCAAGGCGCTCACCGATCAGACGCGCCACGGTATCGACGCCGCCACCGGGTGGGTAGGGTGCGATGAGCTTCACCGGCTTGGCCGGGTAGGTCTGGGCGTACGCTGGATACGCGCCGGCCACGGTGAGGGCGACCGATGCGAGGGCTGCGCTCAACAGGGTGCGCCGCGTCGAGGCGTGCGATGGGTGGCGGGGTCGAGCAGGCAGTGGACAGGACATGGTGTCTCCGTTGAAAATGGTCATGGTGCAATCCGGGAGTATAGATTCCGCAGCGAAAGTTCGGACCGCCGCTGCGGCTCTCACGCAACCGTCTCACCCATCTCACCCGATCGCACCCGATCGCACCCCTCTCACCAATGGCGCAGCCCGGCAAAAGCTTCGCCGCGCCGTTTGATCCTTGAAAGAACACCATGCTGCAGCATGAACAACAAGATGGCATCGTCACCCTGACGCTCAATCGCCCGGATAAAGGCAATGCGCTCTCGGCCGAATTGGTTGAGGCGCTGATCGATGGTGTGTCGCGCACCTACGCGGATGCCGCGGTACACACGCTGGTGATCGCGGCGGCCGGCAAACATTTTTGCACCGGCTTTGATCTCTCCGATCTCGCGGCCAGCAGCGATGGCGACTTGCTGCACCGTTTTGTGCGCGTTGAGCAATTGTTGCAACTGGTGTGGCGCGCGCCGCTGCGCACCGTAGCGTTGGTGCAGGGGCGTGCCTGGGGCGCGGGCGCCGACTTGTTTGCCGCCTGTGAGCTGCGCCTGTGCGCAGCGGACGCCACCTTCCGCTTTCCCGGCACGCGCTTTGGATTGGTGCTGGGCACCCGGCGGCTGGCACAGCGGGTGGGCAGTGATACGGCGCGGCGCTGGTTGCTGGGGGGCGCAGAGGTCAAAGCGGCCGAGGCGCTCGCGGCAGGCATGGCGACCGCTGCGCTGGCCTCTGACCAGGAGCACGCCGTTGCCATTGCGGCGCTCACCCTCACCACACCGGTGCTGGATCGCGAAACCAGCGCATCGATCCGCGCGTTGACGCGCCACGATGACGATGACCGCGATCTCGCCGAGTTGGTGCGTTCGGCGATGCGGCCGGGCTTGAAGGCGAAAATCGAGGCTTACGTCGCAGGTTTGCGCAAAACCCCATAAGCCAGGGACACTACTCTACCGTCACGCTCTTCGCCAAATTGCGCGGCTTGTCGACATCGGTGCCGCGCGCGACTGCGGTGTGATACGCCAGCAATTGCAATGGCACCACGTGCAGGATCGGTGACAGCGGCCCATAGTGCTCGGGCAGGCGAATCACGTGAATGCCTTCGCTTGAGGCGATGTGGCTGTCGGCATCGGCAAACACGTACAGCTGGCCGCCGCGTGCGCGCACTTCCTGCATGTTCGACTTGAGCTTGTCGATCATGGTGTCGTTGGGCGCGACGGTGACGATCGGCATCTCGCCGGTGACGAGGGCGAGCGGGCCGTGCTTCAACTCTCCCGCCGGATACGCCTCGGCGTGGATGTAGGAAATTTCCTTGAGCTTCAAGGCGCCTTCAAGCGCGATCGGATAGTGCAGGCCACGCCCGAGGAAGAGCGCGTTTTCCTTTTTCGCAAAGGTTTCGCTCCAGGCGATGATCTGGGGCTCAAGGGCCAGCACACTGCTGATTGCGGCGGGCAGATGGCGCAGATTCTTGATGTGCTCGCGCTCCGCCTCGGCTGTCAGGCGGCCGCGCAGCTTGGCCAGGGTGAGCGTCAACAGAAACAGCGCCGCCAGCTGGGTGGTGAAGGCTTTGGTGGAAGCAACGCCGATTTCGGTGCCTGCGCGTGTCAGGTACGAGAGCGAGGTCTCGCGCACCATCGCGCTGGTGGCGACATTGCAGATGCCGAGTGAATGCAGGTGGCCAAGCGACTGCGCGTGCTTCAGGGCCGACATGGTGTCGGCGGTCTCGCCTGATTGTGAAATGGTGACGATCAGGGTCTTGGGATTGGGCACACTGTCGCGATAGCGGTATTCACTCGCCACTTCGACCTGGGCAGGAATGCCGGCGATGGCTTCGAGCCAGTAGCGTGCAGTCAGACCCGCGTAGTAGCTGGTGCCGCAGGCCAGGATGTGGATGGCGTCGATCTGGCGCAGCACGCCCTCTGCATTGGCACCGAACAAGTTGGGCACGATGCCTTCGACGCCTTCGAGCGTATCGGCGAGTGCCTGCGGCTGCTCGAAAATTTCCTTCTGCATGTAATGCTGGTAGGGGCCAAGTTCGACCGCGCCGGCAATCGCCTGCACTACCTTTGCCGGGCGATCGACCGGAGAGCCGCTCCCATCAACGATCTTCACGCCATGCCCGGTGACCTCGATGACGTCGCCATCTTCCAGGTAGATGATGCGGTCGGTGGTGCCGGCGAGCGCCAGTGCGTCGGATGCGAGGAAGTTTTCGTGCCCATGGCCGCCCTGACCGAGACCTGCCACCAGCGGGTTGCCGGCGCGCGCACCGACCATGGTGCGCGGCTCGCTTTTGGCCAGCACGGCAATCGCGTAGGCGCCTCTAAGCCGTTTCACTGCCGCTTGCACTGTCACGAACAGATTTCCGCGGTAGAGGCTGTGGATCAGATGGGCCACTACCTCGGTGTCGGTCTGGCTCTCGAACGCATAGCCGCCCGCCTTGAGTTCGTTGCGCAGTTCTTCGTAGTTTTCGATGATGCCGTTGTGCACCAGTGCAATTTCGCCCGACGAGAAGTGCGGATGGGCGTTGCTGGTCACTGGTGCGCCGTGGGTGGCCCAGCGCGTGTGCGCAATCCCGGTGGTACCAGTGAGTCCGTCTTGCGTGACCTGCGTGTCGAGGTCGGCCACGCGCGTCACACTGCGTGCACGCTTCAACTGAAAAGCCGGCGCACCGTGGATCACCGCCACGCCACAGGAGTCATAGCCGCGGTACTCGAGGCGCCGCAGGCCTTCGACCAGGATCGGGACGATATTTCGATCTGCTACCGCACCGACGATGCCGCACATGGTGGTTGCCCTATTTGAACTCGACGATGGCTTCGATCTCGACCGAAAACCCGCGCGGCAGCGAGCCGACGCCCACTGCCGAGCGCGCGTGGCTGCCCTTCCCGCCGAATACTTCAACCAACAGGTCCGAGCAGCCGTTGATCACATTGGGCTGAGACATGAACTCCGGCACCGCGTTGACCATGCCGAGCACCTTGACCACGCGGGTGACTCGCGACAAATCGCCCAGCGCGTGCTTGATGACGCCGAGCAGGCCGATACCGACTTTGCGGGCGTCCTGGTAGGCCTCCTCAATCGATACTTCGCGACCCACCTTGGGCACCGGCGAAATTGCAGCGTCGCGTATCGGCCAGCCTCTGCCAGCCAGGTACAACAGGTTGCCGGTGATCACAAACGGCACATAGTTGCCGCCGGGTGCGCCGGGGGCTTCAAGGGTGATGCCAAGTTGAGCGAGTTTCTGTTCGGGGGTCATGCGCCTTCCTTTTGGAGGTGTCGAATGGACAGTCAGCAGAACTGCAGGTGAACGTCAGTAGAAAGGTGTGAAAAGCGTCAAGGTGCTTTTTTCGTCGGCGGTTTCCACGCATCCACCGTCAGTTGTTTGGCGCGCGTCAGCGTGAGCTTGTCGGCGGGCGCCGCCTTGGTAATCGTCGAGCCGGCGCCGATGTAGGCGCCCGCGCCGATGGTGACCGGCGCCACCAGAGTCGAATCCGAGCCGATGAAGGCGCCGTCACCAATGATGGTTTTCGATTTGTTGACGCCGTCGTAATTGCAGGTAATGGTGCCGGCACCGATGTTGACGTTCCTGCCGACCTCGGAATCGCCCACATAGGCCAGGTGGTTGGCCTTGGAACCGGCGCCGATGGTGGATTTTTTCACTTCGACAAAATTGCCGATGTGCACGTGCTCGTCGAGCTGTGCGCCCGGGCGCAGGCGCGCATAGGGGCCGATGCGGCAGTGCGCGCCGATCTCGGCGTCTTCGAGGTGGCAAAACGCCTCGACGCGGGTGCCGGCACGGATGCGCACGTTCTTCAATACGCAGTGCGGGCCGATCACGATGTCGTTGCCCAGCACCACGTCGCCTTCGAAGACGCAATTGACGTCGATCGACACATCCTTGCCACAAGAGAGCAAGCCGCGGATGTCGATGCGCGCCGGGTCGGCCAGGGTCACGCCTGCATCGAGCAGGGCATGGGCCTGGTTGCGCTGGTGGATGCGTTCGAGCTCGGCGAGCTGCTTCTTGCTGTTGACACCGAGTACCTCCCAGGCGTGCGCCGGTTGTGCGCTGGATATCGCCACCCCGTCGGCCACCGCCATCGCAATGATGTCGGTCAGGTAGTACTCACCTTGGGCGTTCTGGTTCGACAGTCTTGAGAGCCACTGTGTAAGCCGCGCGCTTGGCACCGCCAGAATGCCGCTATTGACTTCGTCGATGGAGCGCTCAGTCAAGCTTGCGTCCTTGTGTTCGACAATCCCCACCACCTGACCATGCTCGCGCACGATGCGGCCATAAGCGCCTGGATCGGCAAGCTTGACGGTAAGAATCGCCACACCGGCCGACGCTGCGCCCACCAAAGCCTTGAGTGTATCGATCGTGGTCAGCGGTACGTCACCATACAGAATCAAGGTGGTATCGGCCCCGCCCAGCAGGGGCAGCGCCTGCATCACGGCATGGCCGGTGCCAAGCTGCGGCTCCTGTTTCGCGAAGGCGATGCCGGTCCCGGCCAGCAACTCCGGGACGATCTCGCCGCCGTGCCCGTACACCAGCACGATCGACACCGGGTTCAGCGCGCGCGCCGCATCAATCACGTGGCGAACCAAGGGCTTGCCGGCCAGCGGATGCAGCACTTTGGGCAGGGCCGAGTGCATGCGTTTGCCCTGACCAGCGGCTAAGATGACGACGTTAAGAGACATGAATCCGGGAGACCAGCGAGCATGCACCATGAGCGGGCGATTCTAGCATCGGCACTTTGGCAAAAATGCGCTGCGATGGTGGCGGCAAAGCGTGCTCTTTCAGGTGCAATCCTGATACTCGCGGTTGCGGCTTCAGGGTGCAGCACCATCGATTTCGCCTATTCGATGGCGCCCACCGCGCTCGGCCTGATGGCTGATAACTACCTCGACCTCGATGGCGAACAAGAGACTTTGCTCAAGGAGCGCATGATTACGGTGCGCGAGTGGGTGCGCACCACGCACATGCCGGCGTATTCGAAACTGTTGAACGACGTGCGCACCCGCATTGCCGCCAAGGTCACGCCAGAAGATGTGGTGTGGCTCACCGCCGAGAGCCGCCGCTTGTGGAAGGTAACCGGCACGCGTGTCGCCACAGAGGTCGCCGAGATGGCTCCACGCCTGACTGCGGACAATCTGGCGGCACTCAAGCGGAAGTTTGCGCGCAACAACGCCGAATACACCAAGGACACCATCGACGCCACGCCGCGCAAGCAACGCGACAAACGCCTTGAGCGGGTCAAGGAAAACGCCGAGCGCTGGTACGGCAATTTTGATGACGCCGGGTCCGAGCGCATCCGGTCGATGGCCGACGCCCTGCCACTCAACACACGCCTGATTCTCGAAGACCGCGTGCGCCGGCAGAACGCGCTGATGGCGATCCTGCAAGGCATCGTGGACAACACACTGGGGCGCGCAGACGCGCAGGCGCGACTGATCACGCTGTTCACCGATTTTGAAGCGGGCCGCTCACCCGCTTACCAAACCCATGCTGCAAGCCATCTGAAGGAGTCGCAGTTGATGACGGCGGAGATTGCCAACCTGGCCAGCGCGGAGCAACGTGACACCGCGCAGCGCCGCTTCAAGCGTTGGGCTGACGACATGGCCAATCTGGCGGCGCGCAAGGAGCCTTAGTCAAACGCTGGCGCCATCTCGCTTCGAGTAACATTTGCGGTCTGACTTGGCACCCCGCCATAAACCCGTACCAACCCGCGCGACAAGGAGACCATCTCATGAAAACTTCGATCTTTAATGCGCTGCTTGCTGCTGCGGTGTTCGTCGCTGCGGTGCCAGCTGCGACGTTCGCCCCGTCGGCATTCGCGCAAACACCTGCCTGCTCGAGCCGCGGCGACCTCGACGCGCAGTATTGCGACGAGAACAAGGACCTCGTCGCCGAGCCGCCGAAAGACCCGTCAAAGCTCAAAAATCCCTCGACCCTGGTGTTCACCTACACACCGGTGGAAGACCCCGCTGTCTACGAGAACATCTTCAAGCCCTTCACCACGCATCTGGCGCAGTGCACCGGTAAGCGGGTGGTGTTCTATCAGGTGCAGTCGAATGCGGCGGAAATTGAAGCCATGCGCTCGGGCCGCCTGCATGTCGGCGGTTTTTCGACCGGTCCCACTGCGTTTGCCGTCAACCTTGCCGGCGCGGTACCGTTTGCGGTCAAGGGTACCGAGAAGGAGTTTCAGGGCTACCAGCTGTTCATGATCGTCAAGAAGGACAGCCCATTCAAGACCTTGCCAGACCTCAAGGGCAAGCGAGTGGCGCACACCTCGCCATCGTCCAACTCCGGCCACATGGCGCCCAACGCGCTGTTTCCGAAAGAAGGGCTGACTCCCGACAAGGACTACAAGATTCTGTTCTCCGGCAAGCACGACCAATCAATCCTCGGGGTACGCTCGGGCGATTACGACGCCGCACCGGTTGCCTCGGACGTATTCCATCGCATGGCTTCACGCGGGCAGATCAAGGAAGACGAATTTCGCGTGATCTGGAAAAGCGCCAAGTTCCCGACCTCGTCGTTTGCCTACGCACACGACCTGGAGCCCAAGCTGCGCGACCAGATGCTGAAGTGCTTTTACGAATACCGCTTCCCGGCCGAGATGCAGAAGGCATTCGATGGCGCCGACCGTTTCTTCCCGGTGACCTTCCTCAAGGACTGGGCGATCGTGCGCCAGGTGGCTGAAGCCGGCGGCGAGAAGTTCAACCGCGCTGCCTACGAGAAGGAAACCGCGCGCGAAGCGGCGGCCAAGAAAAAATAGTCCGGATACTGTCAGTGCAGGACACTGTCGACGAATTCGAGCGGTCGGTGCCGCTCCGAGCGTCGACTGCAGAGCCGCTCCCACCAACGCTTCTGGAGACATCCATGCCGGGAATGAGGTTTCATGCGCTTCTTGGCGCAATGACCCTGCTGGCTTTCTCGCTGGTCAGTGGTGCCGCGCTGGCGCAAGACGCCTGCAAGAGCCGCGGCGACCTTGACGCGCAATACTGCGATGACAACGGCGACCTGGTCGCCGACACGCCGAAGGATGCGAAGCGCTGGAAAGACCCGGATACCCTGTACTTCTCCAATTCGCCACTGGATGATCCGGCCGAGTTCCAAAAGCTGACCAAACCCTTTGCCGACTATCTGGCCACCTGCACTGGCAAGAAAGTGCGCTACTACGACGTGGTGTCGTCGGCCGCGGCGATCGAAGCGCTGCGCTCCGGGCGCATGCACATCGGCACCATGTCCACCGGTGACACGGCTTTCGCCGTCAATGTGGCGGGCGGTGTGCCGTTCGCGATCAGAGGCAACGCGGCCAGCAATGCATCCGGTGGCAAAGCCGAAATTCAGGGCTACCAGCTGTGGATGATCGTCAGGAGCAGCAGCCCGTTCAAGACCCTGGCAGACCTCAAAGGCAGGAAGGTGGCGCACACCACCCCGTCTTCCAACTCCGGCAACATGGCGCCGCGTGCCCTGTTCCCGGCTGAGGGCCTCACGCCGGACAAGGATTACAAGGTGCTCTATTCGGGCAAGCATGACAGCTCGATCCTCGGCGTGGCCTCGGGGGATTACGATGCGGCGCCGATTGCGCATGACATCCTGGTGCGCCTCGCCGAGCGTGGGGCTGTCAAGATGGACGACTTCCGCGTGATCTGGAAGTCACCGTTCTTTCCGCCCGGCGGCCTCTTGATGGCGCACGATCTGGCGCCGGCGCTGCAGCAAAAGGTGCGCGACTGCACGTCGGTCTTCAAGTATCCGCCCGAAATGATCAAGGGCTTTCAGGGCGCTGACCGCTGGGTCCCGGTGAGCTACAAGGAGCACTGGGAAATTGTGCGCAAGGTGGCGGCTGCCTCCGGTGAAACTTTCAACCGCAATGCCTACGAAAAAGAAAAGCAGCGCGCGGAACAGGTCAAAACGCAGGCTCCCAGGAAACCATGAGCACCTCCCTTCTGATCAAGAATCTGTCAAAAGCCTATGTCGCCGGCAAGCCGGTGTTGCGCGATATTTCGCTTACCTTTGAGGGCAGCGACATCACGGCCATCATCGGTCCGTCAGGTACCGGCAAATCGACCCTGATCCGCTGCATCAATCGTCTGGTGGAGCCCTCGGCCGGCGAGATCGTGTTCGAAGGCCGCGACATGGTCAAACTTTCGGGTGGCGAGTTGCGTGCCGCGCGCAGCCGCATCGGCATGGTGTTTCAGGAATACAACCTGGTCGAGCGCCTTAGCGTGATGGAGAACCTCCTCACCGGGTGCCTCGGCAAGACTTCGGCGTGGCGGGCGTTCTGGCGCAGCTTTGATGCTGCGGATATCCAGCGCGCGTGGGAAACGCTGGAAATTGTCGGCCTCACCGGTTTTGCCAATGCGCGCGCGGACTCGCTTTCCGGCGGGCAGCGCCAGCGCGTCGGCATTTCGCGGGCAGTGATGCAGCATCCCTCGCTCCTTCTGGCCGATGAGCCTACTTCCTCCCTTGATCCGAAAACCTCGGTGGAAATCATGGAGCTCCTGGCGCGCGTGGCGGCGGCCAAGAACATCCCGGTGATCATCAACATGCACGATGTGGACCTGGCGCGGCGCTTCGCCAAACGCATCGTCGGCATGGCCGATGGGCATGTGGTGTATGACGGCGCACCCGAGGGCCTCACCGACGATGTCCTCAAGACGATCTATGGCGGCCAGGGTTGGCTGCAATGATCCGGCCGCAATGAAATGGCCACAATGAACTGGTCTACTGAGCCCGCAGCCTCATGAGCGCCGCCACTTCCAGTGTGATGCCTGCCCACATCAAGCCATTCCAGGCCTCGCCCCTGGCGCGCTTTGGCTGGCTGGTGCTCTTCGCCTATCTGCTGTGGGCGATGTCGTCGCTCGATTTCAACTGGGCGCGCTTTGTCTTTGGTATCGACAACGGTGCGAAGTTCATCTCGCGCATGTTCCCGCCCAACTTCGAGCGCTGGGATTTGCTGGTCAAGGGTCTCACTGAATCGCTGCAGATGGCGTTCATCGCCTCTTTCCTTGGCGTGATCATTTCCTTGCCGCTCGGTCTGCTTGGCGCGCGCAACATGATGCCTGCGGTAATCACCTGGCCGGTGCGGGTGATCGTGATCGCCTGCCGCTCGTTTCACCCGGTGATCGTGGCGATCATCTGCGTCAAGGCGGTTGGCTTCGGCGCGCTGGCCGGCATCATCGCGCTGACAGTGGCCTCGGTGGGCTTCGTCGGAAAATTGTTTACCGAAGCCATCGAGGAAATCTCGATGAAGCAGATTGAAGCGGTGCGCGCCACCGGCGCCTCGTTCATGAATGTGGTGATTTTTGGCGTCGTGCCGCAAGTGATGTTCCGCTTCATCGGTTTTTCGGCTTACGAGACTGATGCCAATTTGCGCAATTCGACCATGGTGGGCATCGTCGGTGCCGGCGGCATCGGCGGCACCTTGTTCGCGGCGTTCCAGCGTTTCGATTACGACTTCGTGCTGGCCATCGTGCTGTCGATCATCGGTCTCATCATGATCGGTGAGTTGATGCAGATCTGGGTCAAGAAGGTGTTCCGGCAATGAGCACGGCTGTGCCAGCGTCAAGTTCTCCGATGGTGTGGCAACGCTTCACGCTGGCGGAAAAGCTCGCGCGCTTCTCGATCTACTTCGCCATCGTGTTTGCGGTGGCGTGGTCAGTGCATTCGGTTGAGGTGATCGTCGAGTTCATCTGGGATGCCCACGTGCAGATCGCCGACATGGGTAGGCGCATGTGGCCGGTGGCCTGGGGCTTCTATGGCAAAGGCGTGCATACGGCCCTGATTGAAACCCTCAACATCGCCGCCGTCTCCACCCTGCTGGGCGTGATGATGGGTGTGCCGGTCGGCTTCCTCGCCGCGCGCAACGCGACGCCGTATCCGTTCGTTAACTACTGCGCCAAGTTCATCCTGGTCTCGACCCGCTCGATCAATACCTTGTTGTGGGCGTTGTTTTTTGTCGCGGTGTTCGGGCCGGGCGCGCTGGCGGGTACGCTGGCGATCGCGTTTCACTCGATCGGCTTTATCGGCAAGCTTTTCTCCGAAGCGGTGGAAGACACCCACAAGGGTTCGCTCGAAGCGCTCACCGCAGCGGGAGCTTCCAAGCTGGCGCTGATCCAGTATGGCTACTGGCCGCAGGTGAAACCCACTTTTTGGGCGATTGCCCTGTTCCGCTGGGACATCAACGTGCGCGAGTCGGCGGTGCTGGGCCTGGTGGGCGCAGGCGGCATCGGCATGGCGCTGGATACCGCGATCAACCTGTTTCAGTGGGACCGCGTGGCGCTGATCCTGGCGACCATTTTTGCCGTGGTGATCGTGGCCGAGATCGTCGTCACAGAAGTGCGCAAGCGCATCATCTGATCCAGCCAAGTGGGCGGGCCAAACATGAATCCGGAAGTCAAAGACCTGCTGGGAGCTTGGCATCTGGTGAGCTGGTCGCTGGTCTATGCCGACGGCCGGCCCGCGGAATTTCCGCTGGGTGAGGATGCGAGTGGCCTCCTTATGTACACCGCCGACGGCCATGTCAGCGCAAGCTTGATGCAAAAACAGCGCCCCGGCGCCGCACCGCTAACGGAGGGTGCAAAGGCTGTGGCCTATTCACAAACTTTCGCCTATGCCGGGCGCTACGCCGTGCGTGACGGCGCCGTTTTTCACTCGATTGAAGTGGCTACCAATCCTGCGTTGATCGGCATCACGTCGACGCGAACCATCGAGTTGGCGGGTGATCGCCTGATTCTCTCCGGGCCCGATTTTGCCAGCGGCAGCCCGCGTACGCAACGCATCGAGTGGCGGCGCGCTGGCGGCTAGTTGCGAAGTCAGCTCCAGCCGGCCATGGGCTTGCTAGCCCGGCGCGTCAGCCTCGAAGCCAACGAACACCGCCGCCTCATCGACGGGCTTGCGCTCGGATACCACTGCATTGGCGGGGAAGCTGTAGTCCGGCCAGCCGAGCGCGATGCTCTTCATGATCACCTGATCTTCGGCGATTCCGGCATGCTCACGCACCACCGGTGATTGCATGATGCCCTGACTGTTGATCACGGCGCCCAGCCCGCGCGACCAGGCGGCATTGACCAGGGCGGTCGCCACGGCACCACAATCGAATGGCGCATCGTCGCTGCCGTGCAGCACCCGGTCATAGGTCACGATCACACATACCGGCGCATCGAACTGGCGGAACCCGCGCATCACCCAGTCCTGCCGCCCGTCTTTGTCATCGCGCTCGATTCCCATCGCGGAGAACAATTGCTTGGCGACGCCAATCTGCCTTTCGCGGTGCTTGCCTGCAAAAGCCTGGCCGGTGCGGAACTCGCGCGATTGCGGCACGCCTGCCGCCATTCGTTCGGTATTGCCGGCGCGGATTCGATTTAGCGCCTCGCCGGTGATGACGTAGAAATTCCAGGGTTGGGTATTCATCGAAGACGGACTGCGCATCGCCAAACCGATGATTTCCTCGATCAGCGCCCTGGGAACCGGGTCGGGTTTGTAGCCGCGTATGCTGCGCCGGCCGAGGACAACTTCGTCAAACTGCATTGGTAGCTCCTGAGAAAAGCTGGCCCGGTTTCAACGGATATGAAGGTCCGTTCGGACTTGGCCGGACGGGCTCGCACGATTGTGCCATTCTCCCGCTCCCCGGTCCCCGGAATGCAAAAGCTTCAACGTGATGGCTGGACCAAATGCCTGCGGCCTGGAACGGACAGACTGCATTGCACTCGTCCCAAACAAGGAACACAATAAAGCCCCTTTTACGGTATGAAATGAGATTGCCCTGGAACACGCTCTCGCCACCCGCTCGGTCAGCATCACCGAACTCAAATGAAGCCCCGGCGCAGTCCTCGAACAGGCGGGCGCTGAACCCGTTGCCGTGCTCAACCATAACCGGCCAGCGGCCTACCTTCTCTCACCCGAGGTCTATGGGTCCATGCTCGAACGACTGAACGCTGATTTGCGTGCGGCGATACAGGAAGGTATGGATAGTGGAGCGGCAATTGCGGCCGATGAACTGTTCGCGGAACTCAATGCCCGCTACGCGAATGCCCCGCCGCATTCGAGGCCCAAGCCTGCCTTCAAAAACAGGAACAAGCGTGCTGCTTGATGGCTGCGGTTACTTTTTCGCCGAAGTCACGGCAGGATTCGCTCGAAATCGGTGATCACATTCCCAAAGACAGCCCGGCAAATGCCCGGCGCTTCGGCAATTGGCAGCCAGCAATGCTTGAGTCGCGCAGGGCACCCTGTACCAACAAGCGTTGCAGCTTTATACCGTTTCATAGATAATTGATGACATGCCAAGCAACGAAAAACCGCTTGAATGGATAGGCAGCAGCTTCAAAGACTTGATGGCCTTGCCTGCGGACGTTCGGCGGCTTTTTGGCTTCGCTTTGTCGTTGGCACAGTCTGGTGACAAGCATGATGCAGCCAAAGTGCTCAAGGGCTTTGGCGGTGCGGGGGTGCTTGAGGTAGTGGAAGACGATATCGGTGGCACCTACCGTGCCGTGTACACCGTGAAGTTCACCGAGGCAGTGTTTGTCCTTCACTGCTTCCAGAAGAAGAGCAAGCGCGGCATTGCCACGCCGAAGGAAGATATGGACATCATCAACGAAAGACTGAAAATTGCCGAAGCGTATGTAAAGGAATTGCGGAAATGAAAACTCGACTTGTTGAAGGCGTTGAAGTGCATCGTGGTTCCGGCAACGTGTTTGCCGACCTTGGTCTGGCGGATGCCGAAAAACTCAAGATCAAGACTGGCCTGGTGATCGAAATCAGAAAAGCCATGCGCAGCCTTGGTCTGACTCAACAAGAAGCCGCCAAACGGATGGGCATCACCCAGCCCAAAGTCTCCGACATGATGCGTGGCGATTTCACCAACCTGTCTGAGCGCAAACTGATGGACTGCCTGACGCGGCTAGGCTATGACATTGAGATTAAAGTCCGGCCAGCCAAGGCGGAAGTCGGGCATTTGATGCTTGCTGTTGCATAGGTGTGGCACCAGTTCTTATCCCTCTGTTGGCAGACGCCCTGGATTATTTGAGGCGGCTGGTCATTTCGTTGATCACGTTGTGCACGATGGCGCGCAGGCAGCGCAATTCGCCGGCAAACGTGGCGGCAAGTTCCGGGTGCATTTTCAGCAAGGTGGCATTCTCGGATTCCACTTCTGCATAAAGTGTTTCGGCGGCGCCTGTGATCCGCTCATGTAATAGATTGAACAAGCGATCCGCCGTCGCTTTGCCGAGACCGAGTGCACCTCCGGCTTCGAGCATCAGCGCCTTATCCAGGTCGGCAAATCGTGCAGTGCCGAGAATCGGCCATGCGAGGGTCGATTGACCTGGCCAGCGGTTTTGGTTGAATGCCGGAGAGTCATAGCAGGCGGTGCTCAACAAATCATAGTGCGGCGCTAACTGAACCCCTTCGGCAGACACCAAAAAACTCAGGTTCTTGAGATGGG
>JANLTL010000635.1:0-16411 GCA_031362905.1 Burkholderiales bacterium
GGCGCGAGTCCCGTTATGGTATATAAATAGTATATACCAAATATCCGCAGCGGCACATCCATCCTGTGTCCGTGTACTGCCTCAATGTCCAGCTTCAGCGTCGATGCCCGACCTACCCCGCACGGCAGGCGGCAGGCACCAGGCGCCGCCGGCACCGGAGATGAAGCCCCGCCGCGCCTTCATCCTGCTCCCTGCCGCATCACCCCATGCGCTTGGTTTCAATCACGCGAAAGCGCTGCGCGACAAAAGCGCTGTCGACCAGCGTGCCGCTGCCTGATGGGTTCATGCCCGACACATGAAAGTCGCTGAACGCGACGGACTGATTCATGTAGGCCGGACCGGCGAAGTTGATGCAGAGCGTGGTGCCGGTAACCCCGAACGCCTCCTCTGCGGCAGTGCAGGTGCCGGCATCTGTCGAGTAGACCATCGCCGTGATGGCGCCGTGCTCACGCGCGATCATCGCGGCGCGGGTGAGTGACTCGGCCGTGGTTTCGCACTCGACCAAAAACACGATGGGGCCGAACCATTCGTGCATGTAAACATCGGTCTGGTCGGCGCGCACGCGCACGAACAGCGGCGTGCGCACCTGCGCACCGGGGTAAGCCGGGTGCTCAACGGTTTTGGACTCGACCACGACATCACCGAGCGCCGCCGCACCCTCGATGCGCGCGTCGTATTCCTGCGGCCGCATCATGCCGAGAAAATCGACCGAGCGCGGCACGTCGTTGAGCATGCGCTCAAAGGCCTGCATCAGCTGTTCGTCAAACTCTGCGGTCGTCATGGTGCCGGCGCTGGTGGCAATGCCCTCGCGCGGCGTGAACACCACGCGCGGGCTGGTACACATGCGCCCGGCGAACATCGATGCTGACAGCATCAGGTTGCGCAGCATGCCGGCAAAGTTGGCGGTGCTGTCGATCACCACCGGGTTGATGGACGGACCTTGCGTATAGGTCAATTTGTTGCGCGCATTTTCTTGCAGCCAGCCGATGAATTCGGACGTGCCGGTGTAGTCGATCAGCTTGATCTCGGGCCGCGCGGCGAGCGGCCCGGTGACCGGTCTTTCCGCCTCGTCCACCACCAGCATGATGAGGTTGGGGTCGTAACCGGCTTCCTTGAGGTAGTGGCGTGCCACACCCACCGTAATGGCGAGCGGCAGAATCGCCTGCGGGTGCGGCTTGACGATGACCGCATTGCCGGCCATCAGGTTGGCAAAAATACCGGCGTAGGCCATCCAGTTGGGCAGCGTCGAGCAGCCCACCACCAAGCCCACGCCACGGCCCGTCACGCGGAAGCTTTTCTTCACACGCACGGTGTTCGGGCCCTCGGCTCTCTCCCACAGAACTTCGGCCGGAATCGAGCGCATCTCCTGATAGGCCATCACCACCGCTTCGAGGCCGCGTTCCTGCGCATGCGGGCCGCCCGATTGGAACGCCATGCCGAACGGCTGCCCGGTCGTGTGCATGGTGGCGTGGCCGATCTCGAAACTGCGCAAATGCAGTTGGTGCAACAGTTCAAGACACATGCCGGTGCGTGCATCGACAGGCACCTTCGACCAGGCTTCACGCGCACGCACGGCGGCCGGCATGATCGAGCCGAGATTGGTCTTGGGATACTGGATTGCCAATTCGATGCCGTAGGGCGACACTTCGCTGCCCACGCGCTCCCCCACGCCGGGCTGGTCGAGATAAAAGTAGGAGCCGCAATAGTTTTCAAACGCATCGCGTCCATCAGCCTGCACCACTTCGTTGAAGTCGGCGATGTGATCCGGATAGGCCGAAAACGCCGCGCGCGTGGCGCTGGCACCGAGCGCCAGGTCCAGCAGTCCACGATGACGGTCAAACAGTTCACTGGACATGGTTCTTGTTCCCCCCGGTTGGATGCTGGCAGTGCAACAATACGGCAACAACGCAGCAACGCCGCCGCCGGCAGCGCGGCAACGTGCAAAAGTTTAACCCGTTTGGGGTATTCTTTTCTTCCATGACCCCGCAACAAGGTGCCCAAGCCTGCTGCCATGAACACTTTTGCGCTTGAACCCATCGAAAAGGCCAGCCGCGACGAGCTACAGTCGCTGCAACTGACGCGCATGCGCGCTTCGCTGCAACGCGCGTGGGACAAGGTGCCGCATTACAAAGAGAAATTCGACGCCCACGGTGTGCATCCGGATGACCTCAAATCCTTGGCTGACCTCGCCAAATTTCCGATGACGACCAAGGCCGACCTGCGCGAGACCTATCCGTTCGGCATGTTCGCGGTGCCGATGGATCAGGTGGTGCGCATCCATGCCTCGAGCGGCACCACCGGCAAACCCACTGTAGTGGGTTACACCAGAAACGACATCGACATGTGGGCCGACGTAATGGCGCGCTCGATCCGTGCGGCCGGCGCGCGGCCCGGTGACAAGTTGCATGTCTCGTACGGCTATGGCCTGTTCACCGGCGGCCTCGGCGCGCACTACGGCGGCGAGCGCCTCGGCCTCGCCGTGATTCCCTTCGGTGGCGGGCAAACCGAACGTCAGGTGCAGTTGATGCAGGACTTCAAGCCCGAGATCATCATGGTCACGCCGTCTTACATGCTGGCGATTGCAGATGAGATGGAAAGACAGGGCATCGATCCGCGCACGTCCTCGCTGCGTCTGGGCATTTTTGGCGCCGAGCCGTGGACCCCGGAGTTGCGCGTGCAGATCGAGCGCCGCGTCGCCCTCGATGCCATCGATATCTACGGCCTCTCCGAAGTGATCGGCCCCGGCGTTGCACAAGAGTGCGTCGAGACCAAGGACGGCCTTACCGTGTGGGAAGACCACTTTTATCCCGAGATCGTCGATCCGGAAACCGGCGCAGTTCTCCAGGACGGAGAGTTTGGCGAACTCGTATTCACCTCCCTGACCAAGGAGGCATTGCCGATCGTGCGCTACCGCACGCGCGACCTCACGCGCCTGTTGCCGGGCACCGCGCGCACCATGCGCCGCATCGAGAAGATCACCGGGCGCTCGGATGACATGCTGATCATTCGCGGCGTCAACCTGTTTCCTTCGCAAGTCGAAGAATTGATCCTCAAGCAGCCCCGGCTCTCGCCGCATTACCAGATTGAAGTGACGCGCCCGGACAAGCTCGATGAGATCGCGGTACTGGTCGAGCCGCGCCCGGACCTCGCCACGATGGCGGACACCGAACGAGCGCAAGAGTCAGCCGCACTGGTCCACGCGATCAAGACCTTTGTTGGCGTCAGCGCCAGCGTGCGCGTATTGCCGGTGGCGAGCATCGAGCGCTCGCTCGGCAAAGCGAAGCGGGTGGTGGACCAGCGACCGAAGTGAGGTCGCAGGCAGCCGCGCCACCGGCCACGGAAAAACAGCGGCAAAATCAGGATAATGCCGGTCTGGCACGGCGACCCCGGTCGATGCGGCCGTGCTGATCGCGGTGCGGCGGCGCTGCACCGGCCACAAGCGCGCAATCCGATCCACACCGGCACTACCCCACACTAGCCCGCACTACCCCGCACCACCGCGCACCACCGAGGAGGCCAACCATGTCATTCACCATCCAGCCCTTGTCACCCGTATTCGGCGCACAGATCGAGGGTCTTGATCTCGCGCAGATCGATGATGCTGCATTCGTCCAGCTTTACGCGGCCTGGCTCAAACATCACGTGCTGGTGCTGCGCAACCAAACCATCAACGACACGCAGTTCGAAGCCTTCTCGGCGCGCCTCGGCACGCTCGATCCCCCACCCAACCAGGGCGCAGGGCGCAAATCGCCCCCCGGTTTTCCCAATCTCTATGTGATCAGCAACAAAAAAGACGGCGCCGGCGAAGCCATCGGCGCCCTCGGCGATGGCGAGGCCACCTGGCACACCGACATGTCTTACCTAGAAGATCCGCCGGCAGCTTCGATGCTGATTTCGCGCATCCTGCCGGTCTGGGGCGGAGACACCTATTTTTGCAGCATGCCTGGCGCGCTCGCCTCGCTGCCCGGCACGCTGCGTGCGCGCCTCGCAGACCTGCAGATCAAGCACGACGGCACCTACGACTCGGGGGGCAGCATCCGCAAGGGCATGCAGCACAATAATGACCCCGCCACCTCCGCAGGCGCGTTGCATCCGGCGATCATCAGCCACCCCGAATCGGGCGTGCAGTCACTCTACCTCGGCCGCCGCCGCAATGCCTATGTGGCCGGCCTGCCTCTCAAGGAGTCCGAAGCGCTGCTCGACGAGTTGTGGACCTACGCCGCGCTGCCGGAAAACCTCTATCGCCACCAGTGGCGCGTTGGCGACGTCGTGCTGTGGGACAACCGCACCACCATGCACCGGCGCGACGCATTTGATCCAGCCAGCGAGCGCACCATGCACCGCTCGCAGATCAAGGCCAAGGGGTCGATCAATCACGCGCGCCTGGCAGCTTGACGGCGGCATAGCAGGGCAGCACGGCGGGGCGCCCAACTTGCCGCAGAACGTTGGCTGACGCGCCCCGGCGCGGGCAATATGCCGTTCGCATACCCACCGGCCGGCGGCAGTGCATGATTACAATACGCGTCTGGAACGCAAGGCCAAGAATGCCAAACATAAACCCAAGCGGCCGGACAGTCGGACCCCAGTGAGGATACGGCCATGGCCGACATGATTTTGGTAATTTGCATCGTGACGAGCGCGTATTTCATCCGCGGCATCACGGGCTTTGGCTCGGGCCTGATCGCGGTGCCGCTGCTGGCGCTGTCGTTTCCGCTGACCTTCGCGGTGCCATTGATCCTCGCGCTCGACTTCACGGCGTCGGTCACCATTGGCGGCATCAACCGCAAGCAGGTGGAATGGAGTGAACTCAAGATACTGCTGCCGGCCGGCCTGATTGGCGGCGCCATCGGCGTGGTGGCTCTGCTCAAACTGCCGGCCACGCCGGTGTTGCTGGCGCTCGGTGCCTTCACCATGTTCGCCGGCTTGCGCAATGTGTTCGGCCTGCAGCCCACCAAGCAAATCTCGCGCGCATGGGCAGTGCCGGCCGGGTTTGCCGGGGGTCTCACCGGCGCGCTGTTTGGCGTCGGCTCACCGCCCTACATGATGTATCTGTCACGCCGTGTGTTTGACAAGGGTGTCATGCGCGCCACGTTTTCGTGGCTGATTTCGATTGACGGCGGCTTCCGCCTCACCTGGTTTTTGCTTGCCGGCATATTGCTTGATTCCAAGCTCATCTTCGCTTATTTTGTGTCCCTGATCCCGATGGCGTTTGGTCTGTACACTGGCAACAGCGTGCATCTGGACATGACCAGCTCCGGCATGTTGAAGGCGGTGGGCTTTTTGCTGGTGATCAGCGGCGCGATGTTGTTTCTCAAATCGGTGGCTTAGCCCGGAGGCCGCTCCGGTACTTTGCAGCGCAGGCAACCACTACAGGCAACACAGAGAGTAAGGAGAACGCGATGAAACACACGAACTCGAAACGTGCATGGATGCAGGCAGCAGCCGCTCTGGCACTGACCGCTTCATCCCTGGCGCTTGCGCAATCCTCCCCCGCGCCTGCCGCTGCATCAGCCGCCACCCCCGCCACCCCGGTCACCAAAGGCTACGGCTTCAACGTGCTCAATCAGCGCACCATTGCGCTGACGGCCGAATACTGGAATCCGATCCTCTCTTACGTCAGCAAAAAGAGCGGCGTACCGCTGGAACTGAAGCTCTCCAAGAACGCGCGTGAAGGCAACGCGATTGCCGAAAAAGGCGGCTACGACTTTCTCTATACCAATCATTTCTTCACCCCCGAGCGCGATGGCCTGGGCTTTCACGTCATCGCGCGCCCGGTGGGCGCCGGCGTTCAAGCCCAGATTGTGGTGCCGAGCGATTCGCCGATCCGCAGCTTGCAAGAGCTTGAAGGCAAGGAAGTCGGCTTTGTCGGCCCGGACGGATTCACCGGTTTTTGGGTGCCGCAAGACGCCCTGCTGCGCGCCAAGATCAACGTCAAGAGCAGCTTCACCGGCAACCAGGAAGCCTCGGTGGCGCAGCTCAAGATCGGCAAGATCGCGGCTGCGGGTGTCAACGGCCTGATCCTGGAGCGCTATGCGCGCCGTGAGGGCTTTGCCTACCGCGCGCTGTGGACCTCGCAGACCTTTCCGGATTTATGCATCATGGCGCACGAGCGCGTACCGGCGGACAAAGTGGCCGCCGTCCGGGCCGCTTTTGCGGGCATGGGGAAGGATGCGGAAGGGCGCAAGGTGCTGGAGACCTCTGCGGCAGTGATCAAGGCCACTGGCGAGTTGGGTTTTGTGGCCAGCGATGACCGCGAATACAACAGCTATCGGAGTTTTTACAAGACCACGCTGGTCAAAAAACCACAACAATAAGACGCCACAGCGCCAATACCAAAAACAGCAGCACAAGAGACAGGGGACGAGACAATGGACGAAGGCCAACCAGCCCGTGCCAACACAGCGGCCGCCGGCAGCGGTGCCGCTGCGGCAGGTGCGCCGGTGCAGGTCGACAGGCGGCTGCCACAAGGTGGGTCAAACGGCGGCGCAAACCAGGCAAGCCTGCCTGGTCAATCCAGCCCATCCGGCCAATCCATCCTGCTGCGGCGCACCCATCCCATGCAGCAACTGCCGCCCAAGCCCTGGTATGAGTTTTGGCGCGACTGGGGGCTGGTGTCGCGTCTGATGGTGGCGGTGGGCTTTGCGGTGCTGGCTGGCGGCGTCATGCAGTCAGTACTGCTGGTGGTGGAGGGTGCCGCCGAAAACGAAGCGCGGCTCAAGCGCGAGTTGGGCGAAAACCTCGCCTACATGGCGCCGGGCATCGCCGATCAAGCCTTGGTGGGTGACTACGCCGCCATCGACCAGTTGCTCAAGAAGCAGGTACAGCGCGCGGAACTGCGCACCCTGCGCTGGACCGACCCGAGCGGCCGCGCGCTCTCGGCAACGGATGACACCGCCGTGCGCCTCGCGCCCTGGTGGTTCAACACCCTGGTCGAGATCTCCACTAAAGAGGAGTCGATTGACATCGCGGCCGGCGGGGTCTCCTACGGCAAGCTGTATGGGCAGATGACCTCAACGCGCGCGCAAAACCGGCTCTGGCAGCAGTTTGTCAAGCAATTGCAGATTGTCGCGGCCACCCTGTTTTTGATGCTGCAGTTTATCTGGCTGATCTTTCGCGGCAACCTTGGCACACTGCGCGATCTGGCAGCCGGGGCCAACCGTTTCAGCGGCGGCGACTACGCTGTGCGCATCAACCCCGAGGGCGCACCTGAAGTGCGTCTGGCCGGTGATGCGTTCAACAACATGGCGACCAACACCGAGACCCTGCTCACTTCACTGGGCCAAAGCGAGTCGAAAAACCGCCTGCTCGCCTCCATCGTTGAGCAGTCAAGCGAAGCAATCTGGACCACTGACCTGCACGGCCTCGTGACCAGTTGGAACGCCAGCGCCACTGCCATGTTTGGCTACACCGCCGCCGAGGCCATGGGCAATGCGCGCCAGGTGGGCAAGGCCAATCAGGCCGCTGAAGAAGCGCACATGAAGCGCCTCATCGCGCTTGAAAAATTTTCGTATGACGCCAAGTCCACCACCAAGTCCGGCACGCAAATCGATATTCAGGTCGCGGTTGCCCCTCTGGTGGATGACGACAACCAATGCGTCGGCAAGATTTCGGTGGCGCGCGATGTGACCGAGCGTAACCGCAGTGAAGAAGCGCTGCGCTCCGCACGCGAGCAGGCCGAGAGCGCGAACCACGCCAAGAGCGCCTTCCTCGCGCGCATGAGCCACGAAATCCGCACGCCGATGAACGGTGTGCTCGGCATGACCGAGTTGCTGCTCGAGACCGGCCTCACCAGCACCCAGCGCAAATACGCCGAGACCGTGCAGCGCTCCGGCACCAACCTGCTCGGCATCATCAACGATGTGCTCGACTTCTCCAAGATCGAGGCCGGCAAGCTCGAGCTTGAGCAGGTCGATATGGACCTGCGCCGCACGATTGAAGACACCATCGACCTGCTGGCCGAGCGCGCCCACAACAAGGGCCTGGAACTGGCGTGCAGCATGCCGTCCGGCATCCCCAACCATCTGCGCGGCGACCCGCTGCGTCTCGGGCAGATTCTCACCAACCTGGCCGGCAATGCGATCAAGTTCACCGACAAAGGCTCGGTCCTGCTCAGTGTGTCGTGCGTGGACGAAACGGCCAGGCAAGCGACGCTGCGTTTCGATGTCAAGGACACCGGGCCGGGCGTGAGCCTGGAAGCGCAATCGCGCATCTTTGACGAGTTTGCACAGGCCGATGGCTCGACCACGCGCAAGCATGGCGGCTCCGGTCTCGGCCTCGCCATCGGCAAGCAGTTGGTCGAAATGATGAAAGGCAGCATCCACGTCGAATCGGTGCCGGGCGAAGGCGCCAACTTCTGGTTCACCGCGGTGTTCGGCAAGCAGCCGCAGCCGGCGCGTGACGACACCCATGCCGCGCCGGTCGGCACCCTGATGGGGGTACGCGCCCTGATTGTCGAAGCCAGCGCCATCAGCCGCGGCATCCTGCACGCACAAGTGAGCGGCTGGGGCATGAGCACCCGCATTGCCGACACCCCCGACCACGCGCTCGACCAGCTGCGCCAGGCGGTAGCGCGCGGCGCGCCCTACGACATCGCCATCATCGACCTCGGGCTGCCGGGGACCGGCTCGCTCGAATTGGCGCGCGCGATCAAGGCTGACCTGTCCATTGCGCGCTTGCGCATGGTGATGCTCACCCCGGTCGGCAACCACGCCATGATCAAGGAAGCGCGCAACGCCGGGCTCGATGCCTGCCTGGTCAAGCCGGTACGCCAGTCAGCTCTTTATGAGGCGCTGGTCAACGTCATGGCGGGCCAGAGCATGGCCGATGATCGCCAGGCCAAGCGCGAGGAGGCAGTGGCGCAGGTCGCCGGCAGCCGCGGCGCGGTACTGCTGGTTGAGGACAACCTGATCAACCAGGCGGTCGCCATCGGCATGCTCAACAAGCTGCAGGGCTACAGTGTGGTGGTCGCCAACCACGGCATTGAGGCGCTCGATGCCTGCGCTAAACAGGACTTCGACCTGGTGCTGATGGACTGCCACATGCCCGAGATGGATGGCTACGATGCCACCCGCGCGATCCGAAAGCGTGAGGCCGGCAGCAGCAAACATGTGCCCATCATTGCCCTGACTGCCAATGCGATGGCGCAGGACCGTGAAGAGTGCCTTGAAGCAGGCATGGACGACCATATGAGCAAGCCGTTCAGCCGCCGCCAGATGCAGGACATGCTCAATCGCTGGATGCCGCGTGGCCGGCCCGGCAGTGCGGCAGGGACGGCGGGCGCGAGCGGTCCGGCACAGTCGGCCGCGGCCCAGGCGCCCGCCTCAGTCTCGTCGGATGAAGTGCTCGACCGTCAGGTGCTTGACCAGTTGAGCGACCTGCAAAGCAAGGAAGACCCGGAGTTGCTGACCCGCGTGCTGACCATGTATGTGGTGGAGTCACCCAAGGCGATGGCCAAGCTCAAACAGGCAGTGGCTGACGGTGATGCGCCGGAGATCACGCGCACGGCACATTCGCTCAAGTCCACCAGCGCCAATGTCGGCGCCACCACCATGAGCAAACTGTGTGCCGATTTGCAGGCCGCCGGCAAGAGCGCCGATCTGGACGCAGTGCGCGCCTTGTTTGCCACGGCCGAACCGGAATATGATCGCGTGCAAACCGCATTGACGGCGGAACTCGCTTTGCTGGCCGATCTATGACGCCGCACCCATTGTTAACCACACCCCAATGACGACGCGCGACAACAGCCCGGACAGCAACAGCTTGTCGCACCGCCTGCGCGGCGACGCGCTGGACCGCCGGGTGCTCGATGAATTGAGCGAGATCCAGAGCGCCGAGGATCCGCACTTTCTGGCGCGGGTGATGAATTTGTACCTGAGCGAGTCACCCAAGATGATGGAACAGCTCAATCAGAGTGTGGCCGCCGCCGACGCCGCCGAAATTGTGCGCGCGGCGCACTCGCTCAAGTCAAGCAGCGCCAGTATCGGCGCGGTGGCGATGGGCGTGCTGTGTGCCGAGATGGTGGCTGCCGGACGCGCCGGCAAGGTGTCCAACGCACGCGAAATGTACGAACGCGTGGCGCCCGAACATGCGCGCGTGCTGTCGGCGTTGCGCGTCGAGCTTGCCCATTCCGGTTCAGGCTGACCAGAGCCGGAATGAGCCATGGCGGCGCCGGCTGGACCGGTTGCCGTATTTTTGTTGCGGGTATGCGGTTTCGGAATGTGGAATGCGGGAATTGACCTGGCGTCAGCGGCGGTGGGACGAATTGCGCCGCGGCGCGCCAAAATGAACTTGTCCGGAGAAAAACCAGTGAAATTGCGCCAGCACCCCCAACCGCCGTGGCGGCCAGCCCGGCAGCCCCTCTTCCACCAGGCCGGATGGCGGCTGATGGCGGCCTCTTTCCTGTTGCTGTTGTTCGCCCTCGCGCCGCCGCAGGCGATGGCGCAATCGGCGGTGCCGGCGTGGCCCGACAAACCCATCCGCTTCATCGTGCCCTTCCCGCCCGGCGGCGGCACCGACGTGATCGCCCGCATCGTGCAGCAACGCCTGAGTGAAGCACTCGGCCAATCGATCGTGATTGAAAACCGTGGCGGTGCCGGCGGCGCGGTCGGCACCGAAGCCGCCGCCAAGGCAGCACCCGATGGCACCACGTTTCTGTTTACCCTTTCATCGCACACCATCAACCCGCTGCTCTACAAACTCCCGTACGACGTGGCACGCGACTTCGCGCCGGTCACCCTGATCGTCAGCGTGCCGCAACTGATTGCGGCGCACCCCGGTGCGGAATTCAAAACCATGCAGGAGCTGATGGCAGTGGCGCGAGCGCATCCCGGGCGGCTCAATTTTGCGTCGGTCGGCAACGGCACCCCCTCACACATTGCCGGCGAACTGCTCAAACTCAAGACCGGTGCCGACATCGTGCATGTGCCCTACAAGGGTGGCGGTCCGGCGCTCACCGATACCGTGGGTGGCCAGGTCTCGCTGCTGATCGTGACGATGCCGGCGGCGATGGGCCAGGTGCGCGCCGGCAAGCTGCGCCCGCTCGCGGTGACCACGCTCAAACGCAACCCGGGTGCGCCCGAGATCCCCACGGTGGCCGAAGCGCTTGGCATCCCAGACTACGAAGTGGACTCCTGGTACGCCTTGTTTGCGCCCGCGGCGACTCCGCCTGCGATCGTGACGCGCATGCAGCGCGAGATGGCGCGCGTGATTCAGCTGCCGGACGTGAAGCAGAAGTTGCTCGAACAAGGCGGCGACACCGTCGGTTCGTCCCCCGAGGCGCTTGATCGTGTGGTCAGGAGTGAACTCAGAAAATGGGCTGACCTGGTGCGTGATGCGAAGATCAAGCTTGAATAACAGCACGGTATGCGTCAAGCAGCATGATTACCGGAACCACCGCAATGGATAGTGCGTATTTGACTGAAACTTGAGTCGGCCTGCGCTACGAGCCTTGCGCCAGACAGAGGCGCCGGTTGTAAACCTCGAGCAACTTCCACAACACCACCGGTGTGGTGCGCAGTGCGGCAGCGGGAATGCGCGTCAACTCCACCACGCCTTCGGCCACCGCGCGCCAAGCCGGGGTCACGCCACCAAGACAGGACTCTTCGGCAAAGCAGCCGGCGGGTCCAACGGTTTCTATTACGCGGCCATCTATTGTCGCCAGCCGCACGCTGCCGCTGCGCACCAGCAGCAAGTCCGTCGCAGGCGGGATCACACTGCCCGCTTGAATCTGTACCGGCTGCGCCGCAGCAGCAATGCGCTGCTGGGTTTGCAAATCAATGCGCTCGGCGAACAGGGGAAGTGCGCGCAGTTGCGCCGTGCCGTCGAGCGCCGTGCGCAGCTTGCCGTACCAGCCGCCGTTGAGCACGAAATCGCGCAGGCCTTCAATGCTTATGCGCAGCAAGCGCACGGTAGAGGCGGCGCGCCAGGTGGCGGTGAGCGGCTCATCACTGAAGAGGATGTCCACACCAAGCAGCGAGCCAACCGGCAACATGGCCGGCGCAGGGTGCGCCACATCGTGCAATTCGACGCTGCCGGTCAGCACCAGATAAACGTGCTTTGACAATGCACCGCGCCTCAGGATCAGGCTGCCGGCGTTGTGCACCGTCACCGGCGAGCGCAGCAGCGTGTTCAGGCTCTCCAGCCCGGCTTCGGGAAACAGTCTGCTTAACGCAAGGTAGGCGCGCTGCCAGATGTAATCCTGGCTGGATTCGATGAGGACATCGACGGCGCCGAAGGTGGCTTGCGAGCCCACTTCGAGCTCCTCTTCAGTAAACGGCCCGGCACGGTGTGCGAGCACGATTTTGTCCGACTTGTCGCCGGCGAAATCGATCGGCGCGCCATGGATCAGCCCCCCGCCCGCGTCGATTTTTTTTACTGTGGCCGGCGTGAGGTAGGCTGCCCTCACACCCTCGACAAATCCCGCCGGCAACAGGTCTTTGGCCGGCGCTTCCGACGCCAGGCGCTGCAACACCGGCATGGCGACAATGTCTGCCAGGTGCGCGTAGGTACGGTAACCGTCATCACCACGCACGCGAAATGTGAACACAGTGTTCTCCACCGGGTGCGGCGAAAACACCGGCATCACTTCCATGCCGTCGCAGTCGTTCCATTGATCAACAACCAGATCACGCACGTCAAAGAAATCGGCAAACAGTGCTTCATCAATCGACATCAGTGCCGCCAGCTTCTTGGTGACCGAGTGGCGCACCAGGGGCGTGGCGTAATACTTGAGGCGTACCCCTGAGGCAATCAGCGCGGGCAACCCGGCGAAATGGTCGTCGTGGGCGTGGGTGTGGAACACGCCCGCAATTTCACTGACGTCGATACCGAGGCTTTGCAGCGTGTGCAGCACGCTCGGACCGGCATCGACCAGGTAGTAGCGGCCCTGAAACATCACAATGCTTGCCATGCTTTGGCGCCGCAGGTCCCAGCCATCGCCTTCGCCGCAGTGAATGACGCCGAAGTATTGCGGCTCGACAAAATGCTGGCCCGGTGTATACGGTGCCTCATAGGTCTCGCCCGGCGCGAGGTTGAGATCCACCTCCGTCGTGCGGCCCTGATAGGCGAATTCATAGCGATTCAAGCCCAGCCGTCGTGCCGTCACACCATTGCTCAACTCCACCGCATCTTTGCCCACGATGCGGCGGTCCAGCAGATCTTCGCTGGCACGGATGCTGCCAAATGCGAATCCCAGCTTGAGCGCCATCTGGCGGCGCGCCTCGTCCGCATCAAGCCCGGCGGCACGCATCTCTTCCTCGCTCACGAGGCCGTAGTTGCCCCTGTAAATGTAGTCGAGCTGTGCGCGCACCTGCGCAGCAGACCCGATGATCATGGGCCGGCGCCCGGTGTTGTTTGGATGATCCGGCAGGAGCATGCCCTGACGGTAGAGCATTTGCAGTACGGGAAACTCGGAGAGATTGGCGAAGCGCCCGTTTTGAATCAGCACATCGGAGAGCAGAATCACATTCGGCCCGGTTTCGTGGATCGCGCCGCCAATGCGCTCGTCGGCAATATAACCACGCAGCATCAGGTTCTTGACGACGTCGGCAGGCGCACCGCAAAGAATGTAGAGACCCGCCTCCGGTACTTGAATCCAGTACACGCCTGATGCCACGCGTGTGGTGCGCAGGTTATGCATCGCTTCGCGCAGTGCCAGGCGACTCGCTTCAAGCTCGGCAGTGCGTGCGGCAACACTGGCTTCGAGTTGCGTGTTCTGGTCCTTCATCTCCCTTTGCACAGTGCGCAACTCGAGATGCAGGCGCAACCTGGCAAGCAACACTGCGAAGTCCAGCGGTTTATCGAGATAGTCCACCGCCCCGGCCTCCAGCCCACGCTGTTGATCAGCGGCTGCCGTGCGGTTGGCGCTCATCAGAATCACCGGGGTGCCCGTCAACGCAGGGTCGGCGTCAATCTGCGCGCACAGTTCGAATCCGTTCACGTCAGGCATGACGACGTCACACAACACCAGATCGGGCTGCTCGCGCCGCGCCACCGCCAGTGCCTCGCGTGCGTCGTTGCATACCACCAGATCATGCATGGTGCCAAGTCTGGCCTGGAGCAAATCGGTCAGGGCAGAATCGTCATCGACCGCAAGGATCTTGCTTCTATGGTTCCGGGTGGGCATGCACATTCCTGGGTAGACTGGGCAGCGCGCACCCTTTTCGTCCCAACTAGGGTAAGCGGCGCATCAGTCCCGCAATCATCGCATAGCTGACGTATTCGGCCAACCCTATTTGCTGCCAACACCCTTGGTCAAGCACGCGCAGGCTGGGCATCAACCTGGCGATCGCGGATACGGCACGCACTGCGTTTGGCGGCTGCACCAGCCATCGAAAAAAAATGCCCGGATGGAGACGCCGGCAATGGGAATTCGCAAGGCACGCACCCGTTTCCCATTTCCCCATTTCCAAATTGCATGGTGCACGTGGCCGGATTCGCCTCTCAGCCCCAGGCCACGACAGCAAAGCAGATGGAGAGCACCAGACACAGTGGCGCGTACAGCACGTCATCGAGGCGTGCGAAGCGGCTGCCACGCACGCGTTTGCTCCAGCCAACCAGGCGAAGATCGCCGACCGCCCGTGCCAGAAACAGCAGCGCCATCGCAGGCACGCCATAGCGCGCCAGCACCCACGGCAGCGGCAGGATGATCAAACCGTCGCGCCAAAGCACCAATGCGGCGAGAGCAAAGAGGCCCAATCCGACTGCGAAAGTAACGACACGGCCGGGAGCGAATGCTCGTTTGCCCGCAACCTGTGGAATCGCAGCATCAAACCCCAGCCGGCCGCCTGCGGCCCAGTACAGGTGCGCGGCAGCCGCCGCCGAGAGAATCCCTGCGGCAATGACTGCGGTGGTCATGCTGGGCCGGCATTGCCAATGATCATGGTCGTATGCTCACTGGAGGTGTGTGTCGAAACATGCAGCATTCGCGATCTTATGCCGAGCCGGGCGGGACGGCGCCGAGCGTAATCCGGTGCGGCGCCCATCGCGCCAACGCAAGCGCCGCGCCAGCGTAGACCCGCCGTCTATAATCGTTGCATCCTCAAACGCACCTCCGGTCAAGGCAAATCCGTGGGCAACCGCCTCTCCAAAATCTACACCCGCACCGGCGATGAAGGCACTACCGGCCTCGCCGACGGCTCGCGCACACCCAAGACAGCGCCGCGCATTCATGCCTTGGGCGATGTCGACGAACTGAACTCGGTGGTTGGCCTGATGCAGTGCGAAGACATGCCGGCCGACACGCGCGAACAGCTCACACTGATCCAGCATGATCTGTTTGATCTGGGCGGCGAGATGGCCATCCCCGGCGTCAAGAGCATTACCGAAGCCCAGGTCAAGCGCCTTGAGGACTTCCTCGATGCCTACAACGCGACGCTTGAGCCACTGAAGAATTTCATCCTGCCCGGCGGCTCCCGCGCGGCCAGCGTGGCCCATCTGGCGCGCACCGTGTGCCGCCGCGCCGAGCGCAGCGTGGTGCTGCTCGGTCAATCGGAAGAGGTATCCGACTTGTCGCGCCAATACCTCAATCGCCTCTCCGACCTGATGTTTGTGTTGTCGCGCATCCTCAATCGTTACGCCGATTGTCCCGACGTGTTGTGGGAACAGGGCCGCAACGGCGCCGTCAAGCCAGGGCCTGCGCAGTGAATATCCGCCATTGAGTTAGCACACGCTTACAATCATATCCATGGCTACCAGCCCAGAACAAAATCAGCGTTTGCAGGAGTGGCTAGCCGCTGCAGCGCGGCGCGATGCCGGCGCCCAGGCTGCGTTCGCGCTGTTGTATCAAAACACGTCATCGAAACTGTTTGGCGTCGCGCTGCGTATATTGAGACGTGAAGACTGGGCCGAGGAGGTATTGCAGGAGTGCTATGTCAACATCTGGAATCACTGCGCGACCTACCAGTTGCAACTGGCCGCGCCGATGACCTGGATGACGAGCATCGTGCGCAACCGCTGCCTGGACTGGCTGCGGCGGCCACGCAAGGAAGATGCGACCGATGATGATGCCGTGTTTGACGCTGTCGAGTCACCGGAGCCAGGGCCGCTGGCGCAGCTGGAGCAGGCAACCGAGGCGCGCGCAATCGCGGCGTGTTTGGGCAGGTTGGAAGAGAAGCAGCAGCGCGCAGTGCGCATTGCGTTTTACGAGGGTCTCACGCACACCGAGTTGGCAGAAAAGATGGGTGAGCCGCTCGGCACCGTGAAAACCTGGGTGCGGCGCGGGTTGGCGAAGTTGAAGGATTGCCTTGGCGCCGCGGGTTTGAGCGGCGCGTAAAGAACCGGGCGTTGCGGGTTTGAGCGGCGCCTAAAAAACGGGGCGCTGCCGGTTTGAGCAACGCTGTCTAAACGGAACAAGGACACCACCGAGAACGATCATGGAGTACCGCAACAAACCCCAACTGCGCGATGCGCTGGC
>JANLTL010000646.1:0-2214 GCA_031362905.1 Burkholderiales bacterium
TGCCGCCGCAATCACCAGCGCATCGACGAAGCTCACATGGTTGCAGGTAAGAATCGCCGGTCCAGTCTCGGGAATGTTCTCCAATCCGGTCTTGCGCACCCGATACACGGTGTGGATCAGCATCCAGCACAAGAAGCGCATCAGGAACTCGGGCACCAGGGTGTAGATGTAGATGGCGACCAGCGCGTTGAGCACTGCAGTCGCCAAAAATAGCTGGGGAATCGAGAAACCGGCCGTGAGCATGGCGGCCGCGAGCAGGCTGCTGGCGATCATGAACAGGGCATTGAGAATGTTGTTGGCGGCGATGATGCGCGCGCGATGCGAAGGCTCGCAGCGGGTCTGGATCAGCGCGTAGAGCGGTACCGAGTAGAAGCCGCCGAACATGGCGAGCAGGAACAGGTCGGCCAGCACGCGCCAGTGAGCCGCAGTGGCAAGGAAAGCGCCGACGCCCATGCCTGCCGCAGCGCCCGTCGCGTCGCCCTGCATCGCGTGCGTTGCGAAATACAGATCGGCGGCAAAGATCGTCATGCCGATCGAGCCAAAGGGTACCAGGCCAATCTCGATCTTGTGGCCCGACATGCGCTCGCACAGCAACGAGCCGAGGCCGATGCCGACCGAAAACACCGCGAGCAACAAGGTCACCACGTTCTCATTGCCGCTCAGCACATCTTTGGCAAAGGGGGAGAACGAGGTCAAAAACGTCGCGCCAAAAAACCACAGCCACGAGATACCAAGCATCGACAAAAATACCGCGCGGTTGCCACGTGCCAGCTTGAGGGTGGCGAGCGTTTCAGTCAGGGGGTTCCAGTTGATGCGCAGATCCGGCACCGGGGCCGGCGAGAGCGGCACCCAATGTGCGATCACGCGCCCCGCTACCGCCACCAGCACGCACAGCGCTGCCACATACATCGGGCCGTCGCCAGGTATCGACGCCAGCGCACCGCCCGCCATGGTGCCGAGCAGGATGGCGACGAAGGTACCCATCTCCACCAGGCCATTCCCACCGGTCAGCTCGTGATCTTTCAAATGTTGCGGCAGGTAGGCGTACTTGACCGGGCCAAACAGGGTCGAATGCAGGCCCATCAAAAACGTCGCGCAATAGAGCAAGGAGGTGGAGTGGCCAATGAAGCCGGCTGCCGCGACCAGCATGATGCCGATCTCCAGCGTCTTCACCAGGCGGATCAGGCGCGCACGCTCGAACTTGTCAGCCAGTTGCCCGGCAGTGGCGGAGAACAGCACGAATGGCGCGATGAAGACTGCACCGATCAGGAACGCTGCCGTCTTTGGATCCGCGCCACCGAAGCTCGCGGCGTGAAAGGTCACCAGAATCGTGAACGCGAACTTGAAGATATTGTCGTTCGCGGCACCGGCAAATTGCGTCCAGAAAAATGGCGCGAAACGCGCCTGTTTCAGCAGATCAAACTGGCCGCGCGGGACGGGAGAGGTTGCACTCATGCCGGTGTAGGGGTAAGCGTCAAAACGAAGAAGCAATGCGATGGGTGCCAGTCTGGCTGCCTGCACCCCATTGCACCAGCCGCTCCGCCGGAGTAGCGCGCAGCGCTACGCAAGGAAGCGCCGCGTAGTCGCCGCAGCAGCATGCTTCTGGGCTTGGCGCACCACGCCGCCGCCCGCAACCGCTGCCGCCCTCCGCGCCGTCAAGCCGGCCAATCCTTGATATAGCCCTTGAGCATGCGGTTCTCGAAGGCTTGCTCTTCGAGCACGGCCTTGGCCACGTCGTGAAACGAGATTACCCCGAGCATGGTGTCGCCTTCCATCACTGGCACGTAGCGCTGGTGGCGCTCCAGCATCAGGGCGCGCAATTCATCGACTTCCATGTTCGGGCTGGCTAGCCCCGGGTCAGCCACCATCACGTCACCCACCTTGATTTCCGACATGGTGGGCGTGGGCCCGGTACGGTGTTCCATCTGACGCTGCGCCAGCACCTTGAGCACTTCGCGGAAGGTCAGCATGCCCACCAATCGCCCGCCCTCCATCACCACCACCGAGCCGATGTCGTGATCTGCCATCGACACCACCGCTTCAGACAACAGTGTGGCCGGCGTCACCGACCAAAGTGTGCCGCCCTTGATACGTACGATTTCTTTGACTTGCATGATGGTCTCCTCTGACGTGCGGCGCGGTTCGAGGCCCCGCGAGCCGCCCAGCTACCGCCAATCCCCGCCAACGCTCCTCGGTTCCTGCTCTGCCCCTGCA
>JANLTL010000651.1:0-6739 GCA_031362905.1 Burkholderiales bacterium
GTTTCCGAGTCGGTTGTGCTCGCGGTGCGGGCTCGCATCAAGGCGCTGCTGCTGATCAAGTAAGCAGGCCGGGGTTGAATGGCCGTAGCTCAGCCAATTTCAGCTCACTTCGCCCGCGCTTTTCTCCCACCCACCGTCCCCAACGCAATGCCGCCGATGATCATCGTCAGCGCTACCAGCAATGACGCACTGAACGGTTCGTCCAGCACCAGCATCGAACTCACCACCCCCACCACCGGCGTGGCGAGTACGCCGAGCGAGGTGGTCACCGCCGGCAGGCTGCGATTGACCATGGCCATGGCCCAGTAGGCGAGCGCGACGCCGAACACGCTGCCATAGCCGAGCAGCAGCGCGAGCTTGATGATCCACACGATCTGCGGCCTGCCTTCAAAAATGATCGCGAGCAGCGTGAGCACGACGGTGGCGAGCAGCACTTCCCAGAACACGAGTTGAAACGGCGTTGACACCCACTGATGCGCGCGGGTGTGGATGATGCTGATCGCCCAGCACAACGCCGAGAGCAGCAGCAGGCCGTTGCCAAGCAGGGCGCGCCGGTCGGCCCAGTCGAAGGCGAGCGGGTTGAACATGACAGCGAGGCCCGCCATGCCGATGGCCACGCCGGCGGCGCGCGCCGGGGTGAGGCGCTCGCCGAGGAGCAGCATCGCCGCAGGCGTGACCCACAGTGGTGTGGTGTAGCCCAACACGATGGAGCGCCCCGCCGGTACAAACTGCAGGCCCAGCGCCATCAAGGCACCAAACGCGGTCATGTGCAGCAGCGCGATGCTGCACACCACAGGCACATCGCCGCGTTTGGGCAGGCGCAGGCTGCGCGTGGCCAGCATGACGCACAACAGCACCACGGCAGCGAGCCCGGCGCGGATGGCGGCCATCCACAGCGGCGTCATCGATTCAAGCGTGAGCTTGGCCACCGTCCAGTTGAAGCCCCACGCGAAGATGACGACGGCGAAGAGCGCGAGGGCGCTACGGCGGGAGAGTGGCTGATTCACTTGGGAGCTTGGGGTGCGCCAACGGACGGTACAGGTGCGAGAGCAGGGCGCAGGGCATCTCCCCCATGTCCGGTCGAGGCAAGGGTATCATCGCCGCACAACAGCCGTTCCATAAAACGAAGGAGACAATCATGATTCAACCCCGCCGTACCTTTTTACATCGCGCCGCTGCTACCGCTGCTGCGAGCGGTCTCGCAGCGCTGCCTGGCGCGGGATGGGCGCAGGCCTTTCCCAACCGCCCGCTCAGGATCGTGATCGGCTTTCCGCCCGGTGCGACCAGCGACCTGCTGGCGCGCACCATCGCCGACAAGCTGAGCCCCGTGCTTGGACAGCCCGTGCTGGTGGACAACAAGCCGGGCGCGTCGACCATCATCGCGAGCCAACTGGTGGTCAAGTCGCCACCCGATGGCACCACCTGGTTCATCAACCTCGCGCTGCATTTTCAGAACCAGTTGCTCTACAAGAGCATGCCTTACGACATCTTCAAGGACTTCGCCAACGTTACCGACATTTGTTATTCGCCGGTGATGTTGATCGTCGCGGGCACCAATCCGGCGAAGACGGTGAAGGAGTTCGTCGAATGGGGCAAGGGGCGCAAACTCTCATACGCCTCGTGGGGCAATGGCTCGACCGGGCATATCCTCGGCCACATGTTTTCGAAGCAGCACGGCCTCGATGCCACGCACGTGGCCTACAAGGGCGGCGCGGCGGCGGTGACGGATGTCATTGGCGGGCAGGTTGACTCAATCATCATTGATCTGGGCTCGACGCGGGCGCACATTCTTTCGGGCCGCATGCGCGCACTCGCCATTTGCCTCGACCGGCGCATGCCGCAATTGCCCGAGGTGCCGACCATGGATGAAGCCGGGGTCAAGGGAATGGGCATCGCCGGTTTTTACGGCATGTATGCGCCGGCCGGCACGCCGAAAGAGATCGTCGCGCGCGTCTCGACCGAGGTGCAGAAGATTCTCAAGATGCCGGACGTCGCGCAGCGCTTTTATGACCAGGCGTTTATTCCCGGGGGCAGCGACCCTGACGCATTCACGCAACTGCTGCGGCGCGAATACGCGCGCTGGGAGCCGATCGTGAAGGCGACTGGCGTGCAGCTTGAATTGTCTTGATGGGTCGTGCGCTGCTCGCGTCATGCATGGGGCCCGCCCAGGGCTTTGCCCGCACTTCCGCTTTAACCCAACCCTGACCCGCAAGGAAAATAACCAATGAAACCATCGCGTCCCACTTTGTTTGCGGCCTTGGCCGTGCTGATCGCCACATTGCTCGGCGCCTGCGCTTCGGCGTCACCGCCACCGCTGGTCGATACCAAGCTGCGCGTCAACGTGTTCGCCGGCGCCACCAATCTGCCCCTGCTGACGGCGATCAGCAAGGGCTTCATGAGCGATCGCAAACTGACCATCGAAATTCAGAACACGCCCGACTCTGACCAGCAGCGCGCGGGGCTGGCCGCAGGGCGTTTCGAGATCGCGCTCGCCGCGATCGACAACGCGCTCGCCATGGTTGAAGCCGCCAAACAGGACGTAATCATTGTGTCGGGTGGCGATGCCAGCATGAACGAATTCATGGCGCGCGGCAACGTCAACAGCGTGGCCGACATGAAGGGCAAGGTGCTGGCGGTCGATGCGCCCAATACTGCCTATGGCCTGGCGGCGAAAAAGATCCTCAAGAATGCGGGTCTCATCGAGGGGCGTGATTACACGGTGCGCGCAGTCGGCGGGTCGATGGCGCGCGCCAATGCGCTCGCCGCCAATGCCGAACTTGGCGGCGGCATGCTCAATCCCCCCTTCACCTACCAGCTGCGCGAGAAGGGGCTCAAGAGCCTGGGCACCCAGTTCAGCCTGATCGGCGCCTACCAGGCCACCGGTGCTTTCGTGATGCGCAAGTGGGCGAGTGAAAACAGCGGCGCGCTTGAGCGCTTCCTCTCCGCCTACATCGAAGGCCAGCGCTACGCGATGAACCCGGCCAACCGCGCCGAGATGATCAAGCTGCTCGGCGACCGCTTCAAGCTCGCACCCGATGTGGCCGCCGGCACCTATGCCGCGCTCACCACACCGGGCTCGGGCCTCGCTCCCGACGCACGCCTCTCCGTTGATGGCTTCCGCAATGTGCTCGCGATCCGCGCTGAAATGGAGAACATGTGGGGCGGCGTGCCGCCGGCGCCGGACAAGTACCTCGACCTCTCGTACTACGAGCGTGCCCTGCGCCACGCCAGGTGATCGCACGGCGCGCGCTGCTCATCGGCTGCCGGGTTGCAGCCCTGCCGGCGCGACGTGATTGATCCCGGGTTGCCCGAGTTGATGGGGGAGAGCCGGTCAAGCTGAAGCCGGGAGAATGGCTGTGGGAGCGGATCTCCTGTGCATTGCCACCAACAGCCGCTCCTGGAGCGGCGCTCCGCGTTGCCGCCAGGGAACTACTCGGCCGTAATGCCCGCCTGCTTGACGATTTTTTCCCAGAGCGCATATTCGCGCAGGATCTTGTCGTGCAATTCCTTCTGCGTCGAGGGCACGGCTTCCATGCCATGCTCCTTGATCTGCGCACGCACCGTGGCGTCGTTGAGAGCCTTCACGATTTCGCGATTCCAGCGCTCGGCCAGTTCGCGCGGCATCGCTGCTGGGGCGACGAAGGCGTACCAGTTGGTCACGTCGTAACCGGGAAAGCTCTCGGCAATTGCCGGCACCTCGGGCAGCGCCTCGCTGCGGCGCAGGCTGGTGACCGCGAGTGCGCGAATCTTGCCCGCTTTGATCTGCGGCACGGCGGTCGGCGCCGATGCAAACACCGACGGCACCTGATTGCCGAGCAGATCGGTCATCGCCGGGCCACCGCCTTTGTAAGGCACATGGGTGAGATCAATCTTTGCTATCGATTCAAACAATGCGCCCGACAAATGACCGGTCGAGCTGATGCCGGACGTGCCGTAGGCGATGGCGCCGCCTTTGGTACCGGCCGCCTTGACGTAATCGGCCAGGGTGCGCATCGGCTGTGCGCTGCCGACCACCAGCACGTTCGGGAACTGCACAGCCATCGACAGGGGCGCGAAATCCTTGCGCGGGTCGTAGCCGAGTTTTTTGGTGGTGTGCGGCGACACGGTGAGGGCGCCGATGTTGGTGAGGTGGATGAAATAGCCGTCGGGATTGGCGCGCACGGCTTGCTCGGCGGCAATGTTGCCGCCCGCACCGGGTTTGTTGTCGACGTTGACCGGCTGGCCGATCTGCTCGGCAAGCTTCTTGGCCAGCAGGCGTGCGGTGATGTCGGTGCCGCCGCCGGGCGCGAAGCCGACCGAGAGCGTGACCGGCTTGTTGGGAAAGCCCGCTTGCGCCTGTGCCGCGGCGGGCAGGCTTGCGCACACCAGACACCACGCCAGACACCACGCAAGACACAAGGGGGTGCGAGCAGTGCAGATCGATGCACGTGTGGGCATGGCCGTTCTCCGATCAGCTTGAATGCACAGCGGGGACTTGCTCGGTGAAGCCGGTCGCTGCTTCGTACGCATGGCCGAGCTGATACAGACGCGCTTCGGCAAAGGGGCGGCCAATCAACTGGAAGCCGCAGGGCAAACCGTTTGGCGTGAATCCGGCCGGCACTGACAAGGCAGGCAAACCCAACACATTGATGGGTCGCATCAGGCGCGTAATCTCGTTGAGGATGCGCATCATGTTGGCGCCGCCGGAGACATCAACGTCTGAAAGTTTGGGCACTTCGAACGACAACACCGGCGCCAGCAAGACGTCGCACTTGCCAAACACCATTGCGCAAAACTCGCGCAGCATCGGACCGCGCACGCGCTGCGCCGCCGCGACGCCCTGTGCGGTGGCGCCAAGCGTCATCTGGATGCGGCCGCGGGTCTGCGGCGTGTAATCCTCCGCGCGCTCGCGCATCCACTGGCCGTGAATGGCGATCACGTCGGCCCAGGTCAACAGGAAGCCCGCTGCATTGGCGGCATCGAGGTCAGGCATCGCGACTTCAACGAGTTCACAGCCGAGTTTGCGATAGACATCGAAGGCAGCCGCCATGCGATCGGCCACGGCCGGCTCCAGCATGGCATCGAAATAGCCTTTGGGAATGCCGACGCGCAGGCCCTTGACCGGCCGCGTCAGTTGCGCCATGTAGTCCGGCACCGCGCCGGGGACAGTGGACGGATCGCGCGCGTCGTGCCCGGCGATGACCGAGAGCATCAGTGCGTTGTCGGCCACGGTACGCGTGAGCGGGCCGACCGTATCGAGAAACTGCGATAGCGGCATTGCGCCGGCGCGCGAGACCAGGCCGAAGGTGGTCTTCATGCCGGTCACCCCGCAGATGGAGGCGGGCAGACGCACCGAGCCACCGGTATCGGAGCCGAGCGCAGCGTAGACGATGCGGGCCGCCACCGCCACGCCGGAGCCGCTCGAGGAGCCACCGGTAAGGTAGCCGGTGTTCCACGGATTGCGGGGGTCTCCGAGAAACGCGTTCTGTCCGCTTGGCCCATAGGCAAATTCGGTCATGTTGAGCGCGCCAATTTGCACTGCGCCGGCCGCGTCAAGCTTCTCGAGCACACTTGCGGTGACCGGTGCCTTCCAGTCCTTGCGGATCTTGCTGCCGCAGGTGGCGATCAGGCCCTTGCGGTAGTACATGTCCTTGTGCGCCATCGGCACGCCATGCAGCGGGCCGCGCAGCTTGCCCTTCTTGATGTCGGCATCGCACGCGCGTGCGGTGGCAAGCGCTGACTCTTCATCGAAGCGCACAAAGGCGTTGAGCCGCGCTTGCAGGGCTTTGGCAGCGGCAATGGCGGCCTCGGTCAACTCGACCGATGACACCGAGCGTTCGCGCAGTGCGCGCGCCGCTTGCGTGAGCGTGACGTGGAGCGGGGCGCGTGCCGTGATGGCTGGTGGCGTGAAACCCTTGGTGGAAGCCGATCCTTGTGGTGCGTCGCGACACGCTTCGCGCGCCGCGAACAACGACAGGGTATCCACATCGAAGTCGAGCTTGGCCGCCGGGCGTGCCAGATGCGCGTAAGTGGCCGTGACGCTGGCGGCGATTTCGCCGGCGCGCGCTTCGGTGACGGACCACCCTACTTGCTCGGCGTGGCGGAGGATGTCGGCAGGAGTCAATACAGCAGTCATGGAAGTGGCCTCGCGAAGGTGTTGAGGTGAACGGAAAGGGCTAGGGTCAATGCACTGCCGTCACAGCCCGGCGGCGGCTTCGACTTGTGCCGGGGTCAAGCCGACCTTGCCGCCGGTGGCGATGATTTCTTTCCAGGTGGTGGTGTCGACCGGGATGCCATCGACCAGGCGCTTTGCTTTGGAGATGCGCTCCGGCTCACCCGCGATCATCAGCTTGTCTGTCTGCGGATTAGCCGGCGATGCGGTGTGCCACGCCACATACTCTTCCATCTCGCGGGCCAGGTTCTCGGCAGTACCCAGTTTGGCCGGGTCGACCAGGATCGAGAACATACCGTTGAGCACGCGGCGCAGGCCGTCGCTGCGCTCGTGCGCGGTCTTGCCGCCGGTAAGCGCGCCGCCGAGCAGTTCGCAGATCAGCGCCAGGCCCGAGCCCTTGTGCTCGCCAAACGGCAGGATCGCGCCGAGCGGCTCCATGACCGAGAAGCGCGGGTCGGTGGTCGAGTTGCCGGCGGTGTCGATCAAAATGCCGGGCGGCAACTGCTCGCCCTTGTTGTAGGCCACGCGGGTCTTGCCCTGCGCGATGCGGCTGGTGGCGAAGTCGAGCACGATTGGATCCTTTCCCGG
>JANLTL010000660.1:0-1932 GCA_031362905.1 Burkholderiales bacterium
AGGCGTGATCCTGCCGTCGTGACGCGCGCACTCGTGTTTGGCCAGAAATGCGATTCGCGCTGCCCGCAGAGGCGCATGGAACGGGCATCTGCGAAGCCATACCTCTGAAGCCCTTGGTACGAGCGCTTCTTCAAACAGAGGCATAAAAAAGGCCCCGCATTGCGGGGCCTTTCGCTACATCAGAACCGCATCAATACCAGAGCACCTTGCCGGTGGTCACGTCGAGCATGGCGCCGACGATCTTGATCTCGCCCTTGTCAGCCATCTCCTTGAGCACCGGGCTCTTCTCCTTGATCGCCTTGACCGTGTCCTGAACGTTTGCTTCGGCAACCTTCTCGACGAACGCGTAGTTCTTCGAGCTGCGGTCTCCGGTCTCTTTGACTGACGCAACAGCGGGCTTCATTTTCGCCAGCAGACCCGTGAGGTTGCCAAGCTTGACATCGTCGCAGGCACCCTTGATCGCGCCGCACGAGGTGTGGCCGAGCACCACGATCACTTTGGAGCCGGCGGCCTTGGAGGCAAACTCCAGGCTGCCCAAGATGTCCTCGTTGACGATATTGCCGGCCACGCGCGCAACGAACATGTCACCGATGCCCTGGTCGAACACCAGTTCGGGGCCGGAGCGAGAGTCGATGCAGGAAACGATACTGGCGAAGGGATACTGGCCTTTGCCGGTGGTGGCGACCTGTTTTTTCAGATCGCGCTTGACCATCCTGCCGCCGGTAAAGCGGGTGTTGCCATCTTTCAACAGCTTGATCGCGGCATCGGGCGTGATGGCCGCCTGGACTTCCTTGACTTTGGTGCTACCCGGATTGGCTGCAGCGGCGGCCACTTGCGCGGCGCTCATGGCGGCTGCTTTGGGCTCGTCCTTGGCGATGGCGCTGCCAGCCATCACGAATACGGCGGCAGCAAGTACGGTGGTGAGTCTTGTCATCCGGATTCCCCTCAGAAAGTGAATTGGTAGTGTCCTGCAGATGACGTGACGCCAAATGCCGAAACGGATTTAAACACAGCGCTATAAGGCTCCGCAGACGCGCGGGCGGCGACGCGCTCAGACGCCCGCGGGCGCACTCGCCGACCAGCGCCCGCCGAGGCGCGCCACTTCTGCCTTGTAGGCGTCGAGAGCCGCCTCCACGCCCTGCGGGACACCTTTGGCACCGAGCTCGACATGGCCGGGCGTCGTTGCATCCACTCCTACCGAGGGCAGGCTGAAGCTCTTGATCACCGGGTTTTCTTCCACCTTGCGCATGATGTCGATCAGGCGGCCTTCACCCAGGTCGTGCACAAAAATCGACTTTTCGAGGTAAGGCTCGTGGTCGAAATGCTGCCGATAGTGGGTATCGAGGGTCCACTCGATCATCGGCCAGGCCATCACCGGAAAGCCGGGCACGAACCAGTGATGTTGAATCGTGAAGCCGGCGATGCGGTTGTAAGGGTTGGGGATGATGCCGGCACCTTGCGGAAAGGTGCCCATGAGCAAACGCTGCGGCGTGACTTCCTGCTTCATCTCGGCTGAGCGGATGCGGATGAATTCGGCTGCCTCCGGGTGCAGAGCCATTGGCAGCTTGAGCGCCGCGCCCACGGCATCGCGCGTGTGATCATCGGGAGTCGCGCCGATGCCGCCGCACGAGAAGATGCACCACTCGCCGCTTTGCGCCAACGCGAAGGTGCGCTTGAAGGTGTCACGGATCCAGGCCGGATCGTCCCCCAGATAGTCGGCCCAGGCCAATTGGAGTCCGCGCGCCTTGAGGATTTCGATGACCTTGGGCATGTGCTTGTCGGCACGCTTGCCCGACAGGATTTCGTCGCCGATGATGATGAGGCCGTATTTCATGGAGAGGTTCCGGTTAGCATTTTGGAAAAAAAGCTGCGCGATTACAGCACGCACGCGCCAAGGTCATAGATTGCGATAGGCTTCCCACGCCTTTTGCA
>JANLTL010000682.1:0-18882 GCA_031362905.1 Burkholderiales bacterium
GCGAAGCGAACTCTTGACGCGGCGCCGTGGCGCTACTGTGACGGCGTCTTGAAACCGTTGGTACAAGCCACTCTTCAACGATATATGCCAGAACTTCATGGTGCATGCGGCCCTGCGGGAACCTGCCTTTGCGGATTTTCGCTTCCAGCTTGCGCGAGCAAAAGGCCTTCATCCATCAATGCCTGCACGATGCCGGCCTGGAGTTTGTCGCGGCGGCGCTTTGCCGCCAGGCGTGCCGGCGCACTGTCTGCCATCCAGCGCTTGAATTCGACAAACGACTCCGGGGCAATGGTGTGCATGATCGTCATCCGCCCGTTCGCAGAAATGACCACATGCTCAAAGCGCCGTGCCTCTGTCAGCACGGACGCACGTTGCGCTCGCACCGGCCACAGGTCATCTTCATCCGCTGAAAATCGGAACGGGTGCGGGTCGTCCCCCTCAGGCATGCGCCGCAGAAAATCCACCTCGAAACCCTTGGCGTTAATGGCTGTTTCATTCTGGCCCTCCTTGCGCACAAAGGTGGGGTCGGCGCGCTGCAATACGCCGAGCATGGATGAATCGAGCCTGCCAAGGCTGGTGAGAAATTTCACCCGTTTGCGCGCGTCCCACAACAGGTCAATGTCTTGTGTCGCCAGGGCGCTTTGCACGATGCGGACGCCTGCGGCAGCTTCATAGGCGTAGAGCGCGTGGGTGCCGACCACCGTGAAGTGCCCGGCCAGCCCTGCGCTCTCGATGGTCTGCAGCAGCGACACCACCATCGATGGCACGCGACCGGCCTTCAGCGCCTTGTTAAGCCGTTCGGCTTCTTTGAGTGCCTGCCTGAGTGACGCCAGCCTGGCCTCGACAATGGCCTTGCGCGAGGTGAAATCCTGATAGATGCGCTCGGTTTTGCCCGAGCGCGGGCCAACGCGCTCCTGCCGGTTGTCAGGTTTGGTCTTGACCAGATATTCGTAATCCCCCTGTTTCTTCCAGTACATGCCGCCGGCGTAGGGGCGCGTCTGCGCGCGCACCCGGATGAATTCTTGGTACACCGTGGTCGAATCAATCACCTGGCGGGCGGTGTTGTCTGAAAGGGGCAAGTAGTCCATTGGCCGTACTGTATACGAAAAATACTTTTTATACGGCCAATACTTGTAAATCAGTTGGTTACGATTTTTTTCAGGTGCGGCGCGCACCAGGCTGCGGATACCCCGTCAAAAACATGGGCGGCATCGACCAGGTCAAGCCCATGGCGGCGCCACACTTCCATGGCAGGCAAAGACTTCCTCTCAGGTATTCGCGGGTACGGCGCGCAACCCCAGGTGCTTGACGAATGCGTCGAAGTCACGGTCGCTGTGCAGCAGCGTGTAGCCGCTTTCAATGCAGCGTGTCGCGATCACGGTGTCGATGGTCTTGCGTATCGTGATGCCCAGCCTGCGCAAAGCCCTGAAATTCTTCGCGGCCTGAACGGCAATATCTTCGCCGCCCAGTTCGACAACGATCAACGAAGTCAGCAATTGCCGCGTGCGTTCAAAGTCAAGGTCGCTTGCGAAGCCCTGCAGCACTTCGGTCAGGATCAAATCGCCAATCGCCAGCGGTTCACGCCCCAACAGACCATCGAGCGTCTCGGCTTGTGCGGATCGAACGCCGCGAAAATAATCGATCCAGACGCTTGAATCGACCAGAATCACTTATCGGTCCGCATGGCGTCAAGGTCGCCTTGCCATGCGAGCTTTCCGCGCAGACTGCGAATTTCCTGCTGCCGGCCGAGCCGCAGCAGCGTGCGCAAGCCGAGCTCCACCGCCTCACGCTTGGTCTTCACCCGGGTCGTCTTGAGAGCGTCGCGCATGAGCTTGTCGTCGATCTCAATGTTGGTGCGCATGATGTGTACCTTTCTCTGTAATTCTACACATCTTAACAGGGGTTAGCGCTTTTGTGGATTCTTTCGCTTGACAATGTGCTTGCCTTGGCGAGCAATTGCAAAGCCGGCTTTTTGCGATGAACCGTGACTCACCATGGGAATGGTCAGGGTCTGGAATCGTCGCGCCGAGCGCATCGCCAAAGACAGTGCTCGCTTCCTCATCGTCGTTGGGCATTCTACGGCTCCTTTCAAATGTGCCCACCAGTAAAGAATGGACAACCCGCAGCAAGCTGCGGGGAATTGATCCCACAGAGATTCAATCTGGCACTTTATAGAACTTCAGAATACTATATAAATTATCACTCCCGTCCAAAACGGAATTGAAGTTGGGTCATCCGAAGGCGTCGGGTGTAGTTGAATCACCAAACCCACCTGCATCCAGCCCAAGGAGACCCAACATGACCGCATCATGCTGCATGTTTAGCCAAATACTCAAGCTCATTCCGCGCATCGACTTCGAGCGCCACGTCAAGCCACCGCACTCGCCGCACGCAACGCCGCAATCTCTTCCGCCGAATAGCTCAGCTCTTGCAGCAAGGCTTCGGTGTGCTCGCCCATCTTCGGCGGGTCGCTGCGGATGCTGAGGCGCTGGCCGTCCATCGAGAGCGGGAACAATACCGTTTGCACTGTCTCACCCGCGCGTGCGCCGTCGGGCAGCTTGATATCGGCGAGGCCGCCGGTGGCCTTGAGGTGCGGGTCGTCGAACAGGTCTTCGGGTTTGGCAATCGGCGCGAACGGCAGGCCGGCCTTTTCAAACAGGGCCGATAGCTCGGCTGCGCTGTGCACGGCGAGGCGCTGGCGCAGGGTTTCAATCAGTGTGCCGCGCATTTCCACGCGTTGGTTATTGGTGGCGAGTGCCGCATCCATCTTGAGGTCGGCGTAGCCAAGGGCATCGCAAAACGTGACCCACTGCGCATCGCTCACCGCCGCGAGGAATATTTGCTCGCCGTCCTTGACCGTGAACACGTCGTACACCGCCCACGCCGAGATGCGCTCCGGCATCGGCGCGGCCGGTTTGCCGGTGAGCGCGTATTGCAGCATGTGCTGGCCGACCAGGAAAACGTTGTTCTCGAACAGGGCCGATTGCACCTCCTGGCCCTTGCCCGTCCCGCCGCTTTTCCCATCGCGTCCCATGTCACGCTGCATCAGCGCGGCCATTGCACCAATCGCGCCGAACAATCCGCCCATGATGTCGTTGACGCTTGACCCGGCACGCAGCGGGTCACCGGGCCGCCCCGTCATGTAGGCGAGGCCGCCCATCATCTGCACCACTTCATCGAGCGCAGTGCGATGGTCGTAAGGGCCGGGCAGAAACCCCTTGTGCGCAACGTAAATGATGCGCGAATTTTGTTTGGCGAGCGAGGCGTAATCGAGCCCGTATTTTTCCATCGTGCCGGGTTTGAAATTCTCGCTCACCACGTCGGCGGTGAGGCACAGTTTGCGCGCGGCCTCAAGGCCTTCAGGCTTGCGCAAATCGAGCGCGATGCTTTTTTTGTTGTGATTGAACATCGGGAAAAATCCCGCGCCCGAACCCAACAGGGTGCGCGTACGATCGCCGTCGATCGGCTCGACCTTGATGACTTCGGCGCCGAGGTCGGCCAGCATCATGCCGCAGGTCGGACCCATCACCATGTGGGTGAATTCGACGACGCGGATGCCGGCCAGCGGCAAGGGTTGCGCGGAGCTGCCGTTCATGGGTGTCCTTGAGCGCAATGCGCAAACGTGAAGAGGCGCATTTTAGGCGGCGTTGCAACGCGCACGCTCGCTCGCGCTTGCGTCACGGGCCGGCCCGCAGCGGCGGCTGTCTCCGAGCGCTCGCGGCCTCTCAACGCTGGCGGTCTCCCTGTAGCAAAACCGCAGCAGCCGATCCACCCGGTCTACCCGGCCCGGCACTTGAACGGCAAATACGTCGCAGAAATATTCGTCTGGTTGTTGCCCTTGGCCGTCATCTTGTCCGGCGTGGGCGCATAGCCGCACACCCACGCCACCGGCACCACGGGTGCGTCTTCCACCACCGCCGGGCGCAGCGTCAGCACTTTGCCCTTGAGCAGGCTGTTGGCGCGATTGCCGAAGGTGATGTGGATCGCGCCGCTCTGCACGTTAAGCGCGCTGACGTGATTGCTGACGACCTTGTCGGCGGCAGGCAAGCCCGCTGCGGCGTTGTCCACGGGCAGTGGCTGGCCTGCGGCCCAAGCAGCGGCAATGGGCGTCTTGGCGATATCCGCAAGTGGCAGCGCTTCATTGATCTGCTCGCGAATGATCTTGTCGGTGAAGCTCGGCAGCGCAATCAGCGCCAGGATCGCGACGATGCCGATGACGACCATCATCTCGATCATGGTGAAGCCTTGGGCGCGATGCGTCATGGCAGCTACTTGCATGTAAGTGTGTATTGCAGGCCAGCGTTGCAGTGGAGTCATTTAACCAAACGGCTTTGCAAAAGGCGATGCTGCGCTTGTAAGTTTTTGCAACGGCAGGCCGCGTGAGCCCGCCTGCGCCCACCTGCGCCTATTTTTCTTTGGCGAGCAAGCGCTCAATGATCTTGCGCGACTGCACCCCACCCGCATCGATGTTGAGTTTGAGCAGATTGCGCTCGGGGTAGGTGAGCAGGTTGCGCTGCTGATGCTCCAGCACTTCGAGGTCTTCGGAAAAAATCTTGTGTTGACCGTCGCGAATCGCGGCGGTGAGGGCCTTGTCATCGGGTTTGAATTTGCGCGCCATGCCCCAGAAATACCAGATGGAGGTGTCGGTTTCGGGCGTGATGAAGTCGACCACCACGCTGTAAGCCTTGTGCTCTGCTGGCGCGTTGTAGCCGCCCTTGCCGGCGTGGGCGACACCGACTTCGATCATCACATGGCTGGGTGGCGTGAAGCGGCAGATCTGCCAGCGATCCACCGGCACATCGTCGGCGAGGCCATTGCCGCGCAGCGCGAGTTGCCAGAACGGCGGCGCCATGATGCCGTCCATGTAACGGCTGGTGACAACGCTGTTGCCGTCGACCGTGGTCTTGCACGGCGTCTCGTCGATCTCGGGCTGGCCGATGCTGGTCGAATGTACGTAGGTCTCGTGCGTGAGATCCATCAGGTTGTCGATCATCAGGCGGTAGTCGCAATTAACGTGGAACATGCCGCCGCCGTAGGCCCAGGCTGGATCAGTCTGATGGAGATCGCCATGGCGCGGATCGGCATGCCATTCGAGCTGCGGAATCAGGTCTGCGTCGGCCAGCGTCGCGTCACCCGGCCACACCCAGATAAATCCGTAGCGCTCTTCGACTGCGTAACTTTTGTTGGCCGGGAAGCCGCGCACCCGCTGGCCAGGCATGCTCACCACTTTGCCGTCGCAGCCCATCTCCAGTCCGTGGTAGCCGCATACCAGCTTGCCGTCGCTGACACGGCCAAGCGAGAGCGCCGCGCCGCGATGCGGGCAGAAATCTTCGACCGCGGCGACCTTGCCCTGCGCACCGCGGAAGAAGGCGATGCGCTCGTTGCAGATGGTGCGCCCCAAGGGTTTCTCATCGATTTCGTTGGGGGTGCAGGCGACGTACCAAGTGTTTTTCAGGAACATGATCCATCCTTGTGGCGCATCAACGTGACGCATCTGTTTTGCTTGCGCACCGGTGCGGGCGCGGCGAGAAGCTGCCATTATGCAAGGCCGTTTTGAAACCGCACCCGGCAACCCGATAAGATTCGGCTGAACCTTTCACGATCCACACATGACCAAATCCAACAAACCCGATTCTGCTCCCGCCTCCGGCATGTCAGGCAACGCCGCACCCGCCTCCGGCATGTCCAAGGGCCTCACCAGCTACGGCGACACCGGCTTCTCGTTGTTTTTGCGCAAGGCATTCATCAAGGGCGCGGGTTACAGCGACCGCGCGCTCAACCGCCCGGTCATCGGCATCACCAACACCGGCAGCGCCTACAACCCCTGCCACGGTAATGCGCCGCAGTTGATCGAGGCGGTCAAGCGCGGCGTGCTGATGGCGGGCGGGTTGCCGATGGACTTTCCGACGATATCAATCCACGAAAGTTTTGCCGCGCCGACATCGATGTTTTTGCGCAACCTGATGTCGATGGATACTGAAGAGTTGATTCGCGCGCAGCCGATGGATGCCATCGTGCTAATCGGCGGTTGCGACAAGACCGTGCCGGCGCAGTTGATGGGCGCGGCCTCTGCCGGCTTGCCGGCAATTCAACTCATCACCGGCTCGATGCTGACCGGCTCGCACCGCTCCGAGCGCGTGGGGGCATGCACCGATTGCCGTCGCTACTGGGCCAAGTTCCGCGCCGAAGAAATTGACGCCGAAGAAGTCGCCGACGTGAACAACCAGTTGGTCGCCAGTGTCGGCACCTGCTCGGTGATGGGCACGGCGAGCACCATGGCCTGCGTCGCCGAGGCGCTCGGCATGACGGTGCCGGGTGGCGCATCGCCACCCGCTGTTACTGCCGACCGCATTCGTATCGCCGAACAGACCGGCGTGCAGGCGGTGGCGATGGCGCAGCAAGGGTTGACCATCGACAAAATACTGACCCAAAAGGCATTCGAGAACGGCATGCGCGTGCTGCTTTCGATTGCCGGCTCGACCAACGGCATCGTCCATCTGACGGCAATTGCCGGACGCATGGGCTTGGAGCTCGACCTCAAGGCCCTCGACCAGATGGGCCGCGAGACGCCGGTGCTGCTCGACCTCAAACCCTCGGGCCAGCACTACATGGAAGATTTTCATCACGCCGGCGGCATGGCCACCTTGCTGCGCGAGTTGAAGCCCCTGCTACATCTCGATGCCCTGACCGTTACCGGTCGCACTCTCGGTGAAGAACTTGACGCGCAAGGGCCGGACTTCAAGCAGGACGTGGTGCGGCCGTTTGGCAACCCGATTTATCCCAATGGCGCGATTGCCGTGCTCGAAGGCAACCTCGCGCCCGGTGGCTGCATCATCAAGGCCGCCGCCGCCAATCCGGAACTGATGGAGCACGAAGGCCGCGCCGTGGTGTTTGAAAACGCCGCTGATCTGGCGGCGCGCATCGACGCGCCCGATCTCGACGTCAACGCCGACGACGTGCTGGTGCTCAAGTGCATCGGCCCCAAGGGCGCGCCGGGCATGCCCGAGGCCGGTTACATGCCGATCCCGCTCAAGCTCGCGAAGGCCGGCGTAAAAGACATGGTGCGCATCTCCGACGGCCGCATGAGCGGCACGGCGTTTGGCACCATCGTGCTGCATGTCACCCCCGAGTCAGCCGTCGGCGGGCCGCTCGCCTACGTGCAAAACGGTGATCGCATTCGCTTGTCGGTGTCGCAACGCAAGCTCGACCTGCTGGTGTCAGCCGAGGAACTGGCGCGCCGTGCCCAGGCCAATCCGGTCACCGTGCCGACGGCGGGGCGTGGTTATCGCAAGCTCTTCCTCGACACCGTGATGCAGGCCGACAAGGGCGTGGATTTTGATTTTCTGCGGGCCGAGAAGATGAGCGGGAGTTTTCCGCAGGGGCGCTAGGCCGCAAAAATCCGCTGGTTGAACGCGCCAGACGCTATGGTGCGTGCGGGTTTTCGACATGATGCCGCCAGAACCCCTGGCACAGGCTGCTTTCCACGTGGCACTCCGTTCCATTTTGACTGTTGCTTATGACTACGCCCGCTTCTTCTGCTGCTGACCTCCCCCTCGCCGGTGTCCGCGTTCTCGACCGCTCCGCCGTAATCTTCGGCCCGCTGGCGACGCAAACGCTGGCCGATTACGGTGCCGACGTGATCAAGATCGAGCCACCCGAGGGCGATAGCACGCGCTTCACCGGCCCCGACAAGGAGCGCGGCATGTCCACGGTGTTCCTCGGGGCCAACCGCAGCAAGCGTGGCGTGGTGCTCGACCTCAAACTGCAGGCGGACCGCGATGCACTATTGACCCTGGTGGATGGCGCCGACGTGTTCGTGCACAGCATGCGACCGCAAAAACTGGTCAAGCTGGGCATCGATCCGGAGACACTTCTCAAGCGCAATCCGCGTCTGGTCTACGCCGGCCTGCATGGCTTCGCCGAGGGCGGCCCCTACGCCGGTCGCCCGGCCTATGACGATATCGTGCAAGGTATTTCGGGCAATGCGGCGCTCATGCAGCGCCTCACCGGCTCGCCCGCCTACTACCCCACCATCGCCGCCGACAAGACCTGCGCCCAAGTCGCGGCGCACGCCATCCTTGCTGCCTTGTTCAAGCGCGAGCGCACCGGCAAAGGCGGCTTCGTTGAAGTGCCGATGTTTGAATCGATGGTCGCCTTCAATCTGGTTGAGCATCTGTATGGCCTGCACTTCGATCCGCCCATCGCCGGTGCCGGCTATCCGCGTGTGATGGCGGCGTGGCGCAAGCCCTATCAAACCAGCGACGGCTACGTCTGCGCAATGCCCTACACCAATGCGCATTGGCAGCGCTTCTTCGCCGAGACCGGGCATCCGGAGCACGCCGCCGACGCGCGCTTCGCCAACATCACCGAGCGCACCAAACACATCGAAGCGCTCTACCAGATCACCGGCGACATTCTGCGCACGCGCAGCAGCGCGGCGTGGCTCGAGTTGTTCGAGCGGCTTGAAATCCCGGCGGCGCGCGTCAACCAACTCGAAGACCTCGCGCACGATCCGCAACTGGTGGCGGGGGATTTTTTCCAGACGTTGGTGGACGACAAGATGGGGGCGTTGCGATTTACCGGCGTGCCGGTGAAGTTTGATGGCGCGCGACCCGCGATCGGCATGCCGCCACGCCTGGGTGAGCACACCGAGGCGGTGTTGCACGAAGCCGGCGTGCGCCGTCCCGTCGGTGAATGAATCCGTCGATGGCAAAGTCAGCCGTAGGCAAACAAAAGGTGAGGGCGCCGGGAATCAGCGGCCATCACGATCACATCGCGCTGGTATTGCAGGGTGGTGGCGCACTTGGCGCGTATCAGGCCGGCGTCTTTGAGGAATTGGCCAGTACCGCGTATCAACCAGCCTGGATCGCCGGGGTCTCGATTGGCGCGATCAATGCTGCGCTGATTGCCGGCAACCTGCCGGAACGCCGCATCGAGCGCCTGTCCGAGTTCTGGCATCTGGTGTCATCAGGCATGGGTGCGCCGCTGCCAGGTGCGCAAAGCTGGCAGGGTGCACTCTTTGCTTCCTGGGCACAGTCTGCCTCCGAGTGGATACAGCCGCGCACGGCATTCAACCAACTGAGCGCCATGTGGTCGGCATGGGCAGGCATTCCCGGTTTCTATCAGCCACGCATACCGCCGGTCTGGCTGCAACCCGAGGGCACGCCCGCTGCGCTGGGGATTTATGACACAACACCGCTGCGCGCCACGCTCGAAAGACTGATTGACTTCGACCTGATCAACAGCAGGAAGGTGCGCTTGTCACTCGGTGCGGTAAACGTGATGACCGGCAACTCGGTCTACTTCGACAACGCGGAGCGCAGCATCGGGCCGGAGCACGTGATGGCGAGCGGCGCTCTGCCGCCGGCTTTTGCGCCCGTGATGATTGACGGACAACCCTACTGGGATGGCGGCATCGTCTCCAACACGCCGCTGCAATACATCCTCGACACGCGCGGCAAGGACACGCTCAGGGATTCGCTGCTGGTGTTCCAGGTCGACTTGTTCAGCGCACGCGGCACCATGCCGGTCAACCGTGCCCAAGTTCAGCAGCGCCAGAAAGACATCTTGTATTCGAGCCGCACGCGCTACAACAGCGATGTAGCCGCCAAGGTCTCCAACGCCCGCGCCGCCGTGCGCGCCCTGCTCGCCAAATTGCCGTCCGAGTTGATCGATGATCCGCACGTCAAGCATCTGGCCGATGCGGTGCGCACCTCGCACACCGACATCGTGCAATTGATCTACCGGCAGGCGTCGTACGAGCTCGAATCAAAGGATTACGAGTTCTCGCGCGTCTCGGTGCTCGAGCACTGGCAGGCCGGGCAGCGCGACATGCGCGACACCATCACCCACCCGGAGTGGCTCAAGTCAACCGGCATCGACGAAGGCGTGACGCAATACGATTTGACGCGACATACGCGCCCGCTGTAACCCAGGGCCAACCGCGCAACCGCACGGCGCTGCTGCCGCACTGCGCCGCCGGGTTCACGGCATTGCGCGCTGGGTGTCGCGCACGCAAGGAATGCCGTGCGCAGTTATTCCCTATTCCATCTGAATGTTGAGCCGCTTGCCAAGCTCGCGAAAGCGGGCCACGTCATTGCGAATGAAAGCGCGCATTTCTTCCGGCCCTTTTGACACGACATCAAGAGACTGTGCCGCCATTTTCTCTTTGGCATCGGGCATCTTGAGAATTTCATCAATCGTCTTGCTGAGCTTGTCGATGACCGCCGCCGGTGTGCCGGCGGGAACAGCGACACCGTAAAACGGTACATACGCCGCTTGCGTGAGCTTGAGTTCATCGAGCGCCGGCACCTGCGGCAAATACTGGGAGCGCTCCGGCATCATCACCGCCAGCGCGCGCAGCTTGCCGGCCTTGATCTGCGGCAGCACCGCCGTGAGGGTCTCTTGTCCGAACTCCACATCACCCCGCAGCAGCCCGAGCAAGGCATCGCCACTGCCCTTGTAGGCAATTGGTTCGATTTCGATTTTCGCCGCCGCCGCAAACAGCTCCGTCGACAGATGCGGGCTGGTGCCGGCGCCGTAATTGCTGTAGCGCAGTTTTTTCGGATTGGCCCTGCCGAATGCGATCAGGTCGGCCAGGGTGTTGAACTGCGGCGCCGAGGTCACCACGACGATGGGGGCGGTGACCGACAGGTTGACTGGCGCCAGATCCTTCTCGATGTCGTAGGCCAGATTCGCCTTGAGTGCGGGCAACACCGCAAAACTGGACGAGGCTGACACCAGCACGGTGTAGCCATCTGCGGGCGCTTTGGTCACGGCGGTCACGCCGATGACGGTTGCGGCGCCCGGCTTATTCTCGACGATCACGCTCTGGCCCAATTTTGCCGGCAGCTTGTCGGCCAGTATCCGCGCCAGTGCGTCAGTGGCACCGCCGGGCGGAAACGGCACGATGAGCTTGATCGGCTTGGCAGGCCAGGTTTGGGCGGACACCAAAACGCTTGGGCCGAACAGTGACAGGGCAGCGAGAGCTTGCACGGTCAAACGACGGCTGATGAATGGATTGCGCAAGCGAACTCTCCGGTGGGTGGGCCAGGTTGCCTTGATTCGGGCATTGATGCGAAATGATCGTACCTGATCCGGAAGGAAGAGGAAGACGCGAGCTGCATTGCGCGCCGTCTCACCAGCTCGGCTTGATGCGCTGTTGATGATGCGCCTGCAGATGATGACAGCCAGGCCATCGGCCGCTCAAGCCCTGTCCATGCGCATCTTCAGGACATTGCATCGAAGAGGCGCATCCAGAGCGCGTCTTCAGGCATGTCGAAAATCAATTCCCTTCAAACACCGGCCGCTGCTTGGCGACAAAGCCGTTATAGGCACGCTCGAAATCCTTGGTCTGCATGCAGATCGCCTGTGCTTGTGCCTCGGCTTCAATCGCGTCGTCGATGCCCATGCTCCACTCCTGATGGATGCAGCGCTTCGTCATGGCGTGGCCGAAGGTGGGGCCATCGGCGAGACTGCGGGCGAAGGCTTGAGCGTCGGCGAGCAGAGTAGCCGAGTCGCACAATCTGTTGAAGAAGCCCCAGCGCTCGCCCTCGGCGCCGTCGAGCGCACGCCCGGTGTAGAGCAACTCCGCTGCGCGCCCGGCGCCAACGATGCGCGGCAGCATGTTGCACGCACCCATGTCAGCGCCAGCGAGGCCAACCCGCACGAACAGAAACGCCACCCTGGCCGCCGCCGTGCCGTAGCGCATGTCCGACGCCATCGCGAGAATCGCCCCGGCGCCCGCACACACGCCGTCAATCGCAGCAACGATCGGCTGTGGACACGCGCGCATCGCCTTGACGAGATCACCGGTCATGTGGGTGAAGGCGAGCAGGCCGGCCATGTCGCCCTTGCGTTGCAGTTCGATCAGCGGGCCGATGATTTCGTGCACGTCGCCACCCGAGCAGAAGTTGCCGCCTGCACCGGTGATGACGACAGTCTTGACCTGATCCGCATAGACCAGCTTGCGAAAAGTGTCGCGCAATTCGGCGTAAGACTCGAACGTCAGCGGATTTTTGCGCTCGGGCCGGTTGAGCGTAATGGTGGCGACCTTGCCATCGAGCTGCCAGCCGAAGTGCGCGGGTTTGAAGGTGGCGAAGTCAATGGCTTCAGGTTGCAGGCTTGCGGCGGTGCTCATCGTGATTTCCTCAACGCAGAATCGCTAGGGTTGTGTGGATGGGTGTTGCGGATTATAGGAAGCGCCGCACTATCGGCAGTATGCTGTGCAGCGCTCGAAGCGGCATTGAAGCCGGTATCAAGGCTTCGCAAGTCATCAAGAGAAACAAGAAAACATAGTGCACAAAAATACACATTCGTTTGCGACAGAGGTCAAACGTCTTGAGAGCGTACCGACAAACAACTCAGTGCGTCTGCCGGAACAGGCATGATGCTGGTATCTTTGCAACAAACCAGACCCCCAACCTCCCTCTATGTTGGAACCATCATGAACATCTTCGCACGCTCGATTGCCGCGGCCGCCATCGGCGCCCTCATCAGCATCCCCGCTGCCCGCGCGCAGAGCGCGGCCCCAGTCACGATCGTGATGACCTTTCCCGCCGGATCGGGCGTGGATTTCGTCGGCCGGCTGTTGCAGGACTCGATGCAGAAGTCGCTGGGCACCAACATCGTGATCGAGTACCGGCCGGGCGCGGCGGGCAACGTCGCCTCGGAATACGTCGCCCGCGCCAAGCCGGACGGCCACACCATCCTGTTCGGCACTGCCGCCACGCACGGCGTCAACGCGGCGCTCTACAAGAAGCTGCCGTTCGATGTCGAGGCCGACTTCACGCCGGTCTCGACCATCGTTGATGTGTCCAACGTGCTGACCATCAACCCGGGCGTCGCCGACGTCAAGACGGTGCGCGAACTGATCGAGCTGGTGCGCGCCAACCCCGGCAAATACAACTACGCCTCGACCGGCAACGGCACCGGCACCCATCTGGCGATGGCCGAATTCGTTGCGCGCACCGGCCTCACCATCACCCACATCCCCTACAAGGGTGGGCCGGATGCAGTCGCCTCGGTGGTCAAGGGCGATGTGTGCTGTTACATGAGCCAGGTGCAGGCCATGCTGCCGCACTACAAGGCCGGCAAGGTGCGCCTGCTTGGTGTGACGACCAAAGACCGCGTCTCGGCGATCCCGGAAGTGCCGACCATCGCCGAGGGCGGCGTGCCGGGGTTCGAGAACTTCACCTGGTTCGGCATGTTCGGCCCGAAGAACATGGACCCGGTGATGCTGAACAAGATCAACGCAGCCGTGAAGACTGCGCTGGAGACGCCGGCGATTCGTCAACGCCTGATCGATACCGGCAACACGCCGCGCTGGGAATCGCCCGAGCAGTTCAAAGCGACGGTCAAACGCGACCGCGCCAAGTGGGCGGAAGTGGTGAAGATGTCGGGCGCGACAATTGACTGACACAGATATTCATCAGCCGTCACGGGAGACAAAGCATGCGCAACTGGCAATACACCAAGGGCCTGCACGAGCTCGGCAACGGCTGTTACGCGTGGCTGCTGCCGGATGGCACCTGGGGCTACAGCAATGCGGGCCTCGTCACCGATCAGGGCGAGACCCTGCTGGTCGATACGCTGTTTGATCTCACGCTTACGCGCGAGATGCTTGACGGCATCAAGGCAGCGCTGCCGGCTGCCGCGCAGATCGGCACGCTCGTCAACACCCATGCGAATGGTGATCACACCTTCGGCAATCAACTGGTGACCGGCGCGCGCATCATTGCCAGCCGCGGCTGCGCCGAAGAAATGGCACTGCGCCCACCCGAAGAATTTCGCCACATGATGAAGAACTGGCGTGACCTCGGCGAAGCAGGTGCCTTCATGCACGAAATGATGGGCTCGCGCTTTGACTTCGAGGGCATCGTCTACACGCCGCCGACCGAGACCTTTGAGCGCGATCTGACCCTGCATGTCGGCGCGAAGGAAGTACGCCTCGTCAATGTCGGCCCGGCGCACACGCGCGGTGATGTGCTCGCCTACGTGCCCGCTGACCGCACCGTGTTCACCGGCGACATCCTGTTTGTTGGCGGGCATCCGGCAGTCTGGGCCGGGCCGGTATCAAACTGGATCAAGGCCTGCGATTTGATGCTGTCGTGGGATGTCGAAACCGTGGTTCCCGGCCACGGCCCGATCACCGACAAGAGCGGCGTGCGTGCGCTCAAGCACTACCTCGAATACCTCAGCGTCGAGACGCGCAAGCGCTTTGATGCCGGCCTGCCTGACGACGAAGCGGCACGCGACATCAACTTCGATGCCTTCCGCGACTGGACCGATGGCGAACGCATTTTCATCAACGTCAACGCGCTCTACCGCGAATACACTGGCGACACCGGGCGGCCCGACGTGCCGCGCATCTTCGGGCTGATGGGTCGCCATCACAAGGAACTGGTCGCCAAAGGCATGCATTGTCCGCATTGCTCAGCTGCACAAGCGCACTGAGTCAAACAGCATTTCCCGGATTCACCCGCAGGAACCCAACATGAAACTCGTTACCTTCGACCTTCCTGCCGGTGCGCGCCACATCGGCGCACTGCGCGACGACGGCATGCACATTGCCGACTTCACTGCATCCTCGGGCGCGGTGCATTTTCGTGACATGCTCGCCCTGATTGACGCCGGGCCGGCCGCACTGGACGACGCACGGCGCCTGGTGGACAGCGCCAGCGTGGTACACGCGCTATCTGCAGTGCGTCTGGCCGCTCCTCTGCCGGAGCCACGCCAGATGCGCGATTTCCTCTGCTTCGAAAAGCATTTGCGCCAGGCGCGCACCCAGCGCCATCTGTTCGGCATCACCGGTTATCCAACCGACCCGGCCAAGGTCGATGTGCCGCGCATCTGGTATGAAGAGCCGGTGTACTACAAGTGCAATCGCTTCGCCGTGGCCGGAACCGGCACCGACGTGGTTTGTCCGTCCTACTGCAAGAAGTTTGACTACGAGCTTGAGTTCGGCATCGTGCTGGGCAAGCGCGGCAAGAACATCACACGCGAGACGGCGCGCGACTACATCTTCGGCTACTGCATCTTCAACGACTTCTCGGCGCGCGACCAGCAGATGCGCGAAATGCAGAGCCAACTCGGGCCGACCAAAGGCAAGGATTTCGACACCGGCAACGTGCTCGGCCCCTGGCTGGTGACGGCCGATGAAATTGTCGACCCCTATGCGCTGACGATGACGGCGAAGGTCAACGGCGTGGAGTGGTCGCGCGGCATCTCGGGCGAAATGCATCACAAGTTCGAAGATATTCTTGTGCACGTGTCGCGCGACGAGACGATTTACCCTGGCGAATTTTTTGGCTCCGGCACGGTGGGCTCAGGTTGCGGGCTCGAGCATGGAAAATTTCTCGCCATTGGCGACACGATTGAGCTTGAAGTGACCGGCCTGGGCCGGCTCACCAACAGGGTCGTGGCGTCTGCACAATCCGCTAACTAACATTCGAGGAGAATCAATCATGCTTCGTAAACCCGCTCTGGCAGCCATTCTTGGCGGCATCTTCGCTAGCGGCGCGATGCTTCCGGCATTGGCCCAGGAAGCCTTTCCCAACCGGCCGGTACAACTCATCATGCCCTTTGGCCCCGGCGGTTCCGACGCGATGTTCCGCGCCTTTGCCGCGTCGATGAGCAATGTAATGAAGCAGCAGTTCGTGGTGATCAACCGCGAAGGCGCGTCGGGGCGCATCGGCACATCGCAAGTGGCAGTGGCGCGGCCCGACGGCTACACCCTGCTGGTCGGGCCCACCACACCGATCACCAACCTGCCCTACACGATGAAGGACCTGCCCTACCAGTTCGATTCTTTCGACTATGTATGCCAGGTGTTCGTCAACCCGTTCACGATCACGGTGCGCAACGATTCACCGTACAAGAGCTTGAAGGACATCCTCGACGCGGCGCGCGCCAACCCCGGCAAACTCAACTACGGCCATGCCGGCGTATTCACCGGCCCGCACATCAATGTCGAGACGCTTTCCAAACAGACCAACGTCAAGATGCAGGACCTGCCGTTCCGCGGTGATGCGGCCATGCTGCTGCGCCTGCTGGGGGGTGATCTCGATTTCGGCGTCAACTCGACCGGCGCGATTTCAACCCGACCGGATGTGCGGCCGATCGCCGTGTTCTGGGACCGGCGCCACCCAGCGCTGCCCAATGTGCCGACCGTGACCGAACTGGGTTACCCCAGTTCGCCGCCCGGCTATCAGGGTGTGTTTGCGCCCAAAGGTACGCCCCGGCCGATCATCGAAGCACTCGAAAAAGGCTGCGAAGCCGCCACCCAGGACGAAACCCTCAAGGGCCACGCGATGCGCCAGGGCGTGCCGATTGTGTTCCTCAAGAGCAGCGACTTCGCGCAGCTGGCCAAGGCCGACCATGAATTGAAGGGCCGCATCCACCGCGAGCTGGGGTTGAAGGCTGAGTAACCGTTCGCACCACCGCCGCCGCAGCGTCGCCCCACCACCGCTTTCCTACGCCAGGACCCCGTGACCATCACTGCGCCCCGCTTCGAGCGCATCCCCGTGATTGTCAGCTTTGCCGAACAGGTCAAGATGACTGAGACCTATGGCTTCGCCGGCAGCCAGGGCAAAACCTTTCTGGAGGGGCAGCGGCTGGTGCCGAGTGGCGCGGCCGATGCGACAGCGGGCGGCACGGTGTTCATCTTCATGCACCCAGCCTCGACCCTGCAACTGCTGCCGATGCCGGTAGCGCTGGCCGAAGCCGGGCTGCACGTGCTGTGCGCCGGCAGCCGCTACGCCAAGAACGACAGCGCCCTGATCATGGAGAAGGTGGTCTACGACCTCGGCCAGTACATCCGCTACGCGAAGGAAGAACTCGGCTACGAGAAAGTCGTGTTGGTGGGATGGTCGGGTGGCGGCTCGCTGTCGCTGTTCTACCAGGCGCAGGCCGAGCGGCCCGACATCACGCACACTGCCGCAGGTGATCCCTACGATCTGACGCAAGCCACACTGCCGCGTGCCGACGGCATCATCTTCATCGCTGCGCATTTGAGCCGTGCCGAAACCATGACGGAGTGGCTCGACCCCTCGGTGCTGGATGAATTGAATCCAGATACGCGCGACGCGGAACTCGACATCTACTCGCCCGCCTGCCCGAACCAGCCACCCTTCACGTCCGGATTCGTCATCCGCTTCCGCGCCGCGCAAGTCGCGCGCAACCGCAAGATCACGCACTGGGCCGAAACCATGATGCGCGACTTAAGCGCACGCAAGGACGGCGAGATCGAACGCGCCTTCGTGGTTCACCGCACCATGTGCGATGTGCGCTGGATCGACACCAGCGTTGATCCGAACGGCCGCAAGCCCAACTGGTGTTATCTGGGCGATCCGCGCACCGTCAATGTCGGCCCGGTCGGCATGGCGCGCTTCTCCACGCTGCGATCGTGGCTCTCGCAGTGGTCATTCGACAAGTCGAACGCCAAGGGCACCGTCAACGCGACGAAGGTGCGCGAGACCCCCGTACTGCAAATCGTCAATCAGGCCGACGACGCCGTGCCCGCCACGCACAACCCGGCGATCCGCGCGGCCCTCGCCGCGCCCGACAAGGAGTATCTGGAGATTGAAGGCGCGAACCACTACTACCTCGGCCAACCGGCGCAATTGCAGACCTGCATCGACGCGGTGATCGGCTGGAGCCGGCGCAAGGGCATGCTGGACGCCTGACGGGCAATGCCCGGGCAGCTTTCACGCACAACACCGCCCTGAGATCCGCACCCACCAATGGTTGCAGCCCTTTAGCGGCTGGGAAGCGCTCCCACCAACGCTTTCAGCGATATCGACAACGCGGAAATGACAAGTCAAAGCCGCCCACGCCTGAAACAGCGTGAATAACGGGCGCAGCGCGCCATCCATTTCAGCAAATTGCTCTACCATCCCTTTGGACTCTACAGAATCAGTTCCCGCCTGAACATCTGCGCAGGCCAGCATCCCAAAAAACCTCAATGACCGCCAACGCATTCCAGGACATCTCCAAAATCGAATCCAGCCTGTGGGAAGCAGCGGACCAACTGCGCGCCAACTCCAAGCTGACCAGCAGCGAATACTGCATGCCGGTGCTGGGCGTGATCTTCCTGCGTCACGCCACCAACCGCTACCAATCCGCGTTGCAAGCGATTCAGGCTGACCAGGCCGCCGGCAAAAGCCCGAAGCGTCCGTTGAACAAAGCCGACTTCATCAAGCGCCGCGCCTTGATGCTGCCCGAACCGGCGCGCTACGACACCCTGCTCAAGCTGCCCTCCGGCACCAACCTGGGCGCCGCACTGTTCGATGCCATGAACGCCATCGAAGCCGACTTCGAGCCGCTGGCCGGGCAACTGCCCAAAGACTACGACCGCTTCGAAAACAAACTGCTCGAAGACCTGCTGCGCAGCTTCGACTCCGAAGCCTTACGCAATGCCACCGGCGACGTGTTCGGCCGCATCTACGAATACTTCCTGATGAAGTTCGCCATGCAGGGCGCGCAAGACAACGGCGAATTCTTCACCCCGCCCTCGCTGGTGCAGACAATAGTCAACGTGATCGAACCCGACCACGGCGTGGTCGCCGACCTCGCCTGCGGCTCCGGCGGCATGTTCGTGCAGTCCAGCCACTTCATCGAGCATGAAGGGCAGGACACTATGAAGCGCGTCACCTTCTACGGCCAGGAAAAAACGGCGACCACCATCCGCCTGGCCAAGATGAACCTCGCCGTGCACGGCCTCGAAGGCGACATCCGCGAAGCCAACACCTTCTACGACGACGTACACCGCCTGCAAGACGGCCGCCCGCTATGGGGCAACTGCGATTTCGTCATGGCCAACCCGCCGTTCAACGTCGACAGGGTCGACGCCGAACGCGTCAAAGACGACCGCCGCCTGCCCTT
>JANLTL010000690.1:0-2701 GCA_031362905.1 Burkholderiales bacterium
CGGCCCGCAGCCGTCGATCGCCGCGGCTTCTTCGAGCTCTTCGGGCACCTGCTCGATGAAGCCGTACAGCAGCCAGATGGTGAACGGCAGATTAAGCGCCACGTAAATCAGGATCACCCCTGACAGGGTGTCGTTGATGCCCCACGCCGCCCACACCACAAACACCGGCACCGCCAGCACTGCCGGCGGCAGGGTGCGCAAGATCAGCGTGCCGTACGACAAGGTATCGCGGCCGAGGAAGCGAAAGCGCGCCAGCGCATAGGCACACATGGTGCCCAGCAGCAGCGTGATGATGGTGGCCGCGATCGAGATGATCAGGCTGTTCTTGAGGTAGCGGTCGATATGGCCATCCTCGATCACCGCCTTGAAGTTGTCCATGGTCGGCATGAACAGCCACGACCACGAGGTATCAAAAATCTGGCGCTCGGTCTTGAACGCCGTCATCGCCAGGATGATCACCGGCATCAAGCAGATCAGCGAAAGCACGATCAGCATGGCGTAGTGCAGCAGGGCGCCGGCTTTTCTCATCGCGAGTTCATCCCGTTCTCATGGCTTGCGGCCTTATCCACGTTGTTGCCCCTTGAGCGGGTTGGCGATCATCAGCACGCACAGCGACAGGATGGTGACGATCACCAGCAGCAGGATCGAGAGTGCCGAGGCGTAGCCGAGCTTCTGGCTTACAAACGCCGCCTTGTAGATATGCAGCGAGAACAATTCGGTTGACTGCCCCGGCCCGCCGAAGGTCATCACGTAGACCACCTCCAGTCCGCGAAACCCGTCGATCATGCGCATCAACAGGGTCACAATCAAAATCGGCTTGATCACCGGCAACTTGACCAGAAAAATGGTTTGCCACCAGTTGGCACCATCGATCTTGGCGGCCTCGATCACCGAAGAGTCCATGCCCTGCAGGGCGGCGAGCACCATGATGAAGACAAACGGGGTCCATTGCCAAATGTCGGTGACCACCATTGCGAAAAACGCCGACTCGGGCGCTGCCAGCCAGGCGAGCGGCGCGATGCCAAACAGGCTAGTCAAATGGTTGATCGGGCCAAACGAGGCGTCGAACATATAGCGCCAGATCAGGCCGACACAAATCGGCGCAATCATCATCGGCAGCACAAATACGGTACGAAACGCGCGCATGCCGCGCACCGGCTTTTCCAGAAACAGCGCCAGCGCGATGCCCAGGCACATCTCGGCTGTCACGGCCACCAGCACAAACGCAAACGTCACGCCCATCGAGGTCCAGACCTGCGGGCTTTGCAGCATCGCCGCAAATGCCTCGAGGCCGACCCACTTGGCGGTGTCCCACGGCGTACCCATGCCCCAGTCGAAGAACGACAGTTGACCGGCCTTGAGGATCGGCCACAACAGCCCGGCAATCATCACGATGACTGCCGGAGCGATGTAAACGTAGGGCGTGGCGCGTGCCAGGCGAGAATTGATCATGCGAGATGCTTAGAGCACAAGCGGCTGCCAACCAGCATCAAGCTGAAATCCTTGGTGGGAGCGGGTTTCAGCCTGATGGCAGTGGGCAGCTTGCGAGCGCCGGTCAGGTCTTGAGCCAGCCCCCCTTGCGCGCTTCAGCCTCCACCGCGGGCACGATCGCGGTCAACGCCTCCTTGGCCGACTTCTTGCCGGTGATGACATCAGGCAGTGCCAGCCCGATGATCTGCTGGCTCACGTGATCCCACTCGGGAATCAATGGGCGCCAATCCGGGTTCGCGATCTTCAGCGCGTCCTTGAGCGCCGGGAACTCGATCGGATATTTTTTCTTGGTCTCGGCGTTTTCCAGCGTTGACCAGCGTGAGGCGCTACCACCAAGCAATGCGACCTTGATATCGTTTTGCTTGTTGGTCAGCCACTGGATCAGCAGGAACGCTGCTTCCTTGTTCTTGGCGTTTTTCGGAATGCCCATGCCAAATCCGCCGGTCTGCGCCGAGTGTTTGACCGCCTTGGGATGAATCGCATAGCCGATCTTGCCGACGACCCTGGATTTTGCCGGGTCCTGTACCGGCCCGAACACCGAGACCGAATCCAGATAAAAGGCCGCTTGACCTTGCAGGAAGGCATTTTGCATTTCACCAAAGCCGAATGACGGAATGCCCGGCGGGCCGGTGTCGACAATTTCCTTGAGCACTTCGGCGGCCTTGACTGCCGGCGGCAGGTGCAGCGCTGCCTTGAAATCCTTGTCGTAGACCTCGCCGCCATGCGGCGTGAGATGCAGCAGCCATGCTGCGGTGACCTGGTGGCCGGTCTGGCCGCGCGAGGTGAGGCCGCCCATGCCAGCTTCCTTGGCCTTGATGACGCGGCACTGTCCGAGCAGATCGTCATAGGTCTGCGGCACCTTGAGGTTGTATTTCTCCAGGATGTCCTTGCGATACGCCAGGATGCCCGTCTCGGCACCGTAGGGGATGCCGTACAACTTGGCGCCCGGGCCGGGCAGATACATCTTGGGGCCGCCAACCAGGCCGATATTCTCGTAGTAAGCGGTGATCAGGTCCTTCATGTCGTAGCCAGGGTCGGCCAGCGCCTTGTTCGCGAAGAACGGCTCCAGCGGCATGAGCAGGTTCTTGGCCACGTATTCGGTTTTCCACATCACCACGTAGGTGATGATGTCGTAGTCACCCTGCGGCTTGCCCATCTCGAGCACCTGCTTGTCCTTCATGCGCAGGTACTGCATCTTGTCACGCTCGAC
>JANLTL010000717.1:0-5611 GCA_031362905.1 Burkholderiales bacterium
AGGATGCGCTGGGTCCACCAGTCGCCGACTACATCGAGAGCACGATTGAGCGAACTGCCGCGCAAATGGTGTGCCACCGGGCGCTCGCTAGAGCGCAGCTCTGGCAGGCGGGCCGGCGCCCCGGGCGGTGGCCGGAGGACATGAGCAGTGCGCTGTGCGCGGGTCAGGGAGAGTGTCAACGCAGTGGCCAGGAAAAAAGAAATTGCGAAACAAATTGCGAAACAAAACACGAAACAAATCGCGAAACAACTCACGACACAAAGCACGAAACAAATTACGAAACAAAACGCGGCAAACAAACTTTACTTGCGCTAATAGACTAAAGTCTAGTACCATCAGTCTACTTGTGCAAGTGATATTTTTAGCCCGTCCCGTCCCGTCCCGTCCCGCCCGACTCGCCCGCCCCGCTCGTCTCCCCGCATGATTCTGGTTCCGCAGGAAAAGATCGATGCCTACACTGCGCGCGGCTGGTGGGGGCAACGCACGCTCATCGATTATTTTCGCGACAACGTGGCGGCCCACCCAGCGCGCATGGCGGTGGTCGACGCCCCCAACCGCAGCGACTTCACCGACGGCGCACCGCACCGGCTCACCTACGCCGAACTCGACGCCGAGGTTCGGCGCTGCTGCATGGCGCTGCTCGGCACCGGCTTGCGCCGCGACGACATCGTCGTGGTGCAGTTGCCCAACTGCATCGAGCAGTTCGTGCTCTACCTGGCATGCGCCACGCTGGGCATCGTGGTCTCGCCGGTGCCGATCCAGTATCGCGAGCACGAACTCGACCACGTCTTGCGGCACACGCAGGCGCGCGCGGTCGTCACCTGCGCGCGTATCGGCCACCACCAGCATGCGCAAATGTTCGCTCAGCTGTTCGCCAAATTGCAGCCACGCCACGCCGCCCTGCGCCAGGTACTGGCCTTTGGCGACGCGCTGCCGCCCGGCGTGATCGCGTTGGCACCGCTGATGGCCGCGCACACCGACACCGCCGCTCTCGCGCAGCACCTGCAGCAGCACCCGGTGAGTGCGAACGATGTCTTCACCATCTGCTGGACCTCCGGCACCGAGGCGCAGCCCAAAGGCGTGCCGCGCAGCCACAATGAATGGCTGATCGTGGCGCCCGCCATCATCGAAGGGGCGCAGCTGGCGCCCGGCTGTCGCCTGCTCAATCCGTTCCCGCTGGTCAACATGGCGGGCTTCTCGACCAACTTCGCCGCCTGGCTGGTGCTCGGCGCCACGGTGGTACAGCACCACCCGTTCAAGCTCGACGTGTTCCTGCGCCAAATCCGCGAAGAGCAGATCGACTACACCGTCGCAGCGCCGGCGATCCTCAACCAGCTGCTGCAGAACGAACACCTGCTCGAAGGCATCGACTTCACGCGCCTGGCGCGCATCGGGTCGGGTTCGGCGCCCTTGTCCGAATGGATGGTGCGCGGCTTCCACGAACGCCATGGCGTGCAACTGGTCAATTACTTCGGTTCCAACGAGGGCGCCAGCCTCACCGGCGGCCCGGTCGACATTCCCGACGCGGCGATGCGTGCGCGCTTTTTTCCGCGCGCCGGCGTACCCGGATTTGACTGGAGCATCTCGACCGCGCGCAAGATCAAGACGCGCCTGGTCGATCTGGCGACCGGAGCCGACATCGACCAGGCCGGCTGCCCGGGCGAGTTGCGTTTCTCGGGGCCGACCATCTTCTCGGGCTACTTCAACGCCCCGGAGCAAAGTGCCCGCGCCTTCGATGAGCAGGGCTACTACTGCAGCGGCGACATGTTCGAGATCGGCGGGGCGCGCAGCGAGTTTTATCGCCACGTGGGGCGTTCCAAAGACATCGTGATTCGCGGTGGCATGAATATCTCGTCTGAAGAAATCGAAAACCTGATCATCGGCCACCCCAAGGTGCTCGAGGCTGCCGTGGTCGGCTACCCGGACGACATCCTGGGGGAACGCGTTTGTGCGTGCGTGGCCACAGTGGCCGGCGCCACCCTGACGCTGGATGAACTCATCAGTTTTTTGCGCATCGAGAAGCGGATTGCGGCCTACAAACTGCCGGAACGTCTGCACCTCGTCGACGCGCTGCCGCGCAACCCGGTGGGCAAGGTGCTCAAGCGCGTGCTGCGCGAGCAAGTGAGCGCGATACCATTGACCCCGAAGAGTTAACCAAAACCTTGACCCAGACCCTTGAATCCGAACTGATGCCAAAAATACCTCTGCTGCTGATCCCGGGCACGCTCAACACCGCCAGAGTGTGGGCCGCCCAAATCACCGGCCTCGCACCACTGGCCGAAATTCATGTCGCCGATATCACGACGCAGGACAGCACGGTCGCGATGGCCAAGGACGCCTTGCGTGCCATGCCGCCGCGCTTTGCCGTGGCCGGGTTTTCCCTCGGCGGCTTCGTGGCACTGGAAATCTTGCGGCTTGCGCCGGAACGCGTCGCCGGGCTGGCGCTGATCAGCTCGTCGGCCCGCGCCGAGCCGCAAGAGGCATTGGCCGGACGCCAAAAATCGATCGATCTGGCGCAACGCGATTTCGCGCGCCTGCTGACCAACATGCGTCCGTTCATGCTCTCGCCCGCCAATATTGGCAACCCGGGCCTCAACGCCGCGCTTGACGCCATGATGCTTGCGGTAGGCGCCGAAGCCTTCGCGCGCCAGTCGCGCGCGGTGATGGGTCGTGCCGACAGTCGCGCGCTGCTGCCTTCGATCACCTGTCCGACGCTGCTGGTATGCGGTCGGGACGACAAGGTCACGCCGCCGAAATATTCTGAAGAAATCGCCGCCGCAGTGCCGGGTGCCGTTCTCGAATTACTCGACCAGGTCAGTCACCTTTCGCTGATGGAAGCGCCGGACCGCATCACCGATTTGTTAAAGGCATGGTTGCAACGCGTCGGCCCGCAACAATAGAGCACAACAACCAGGAGACACACATGCATCCGTTCAACACAAGCGCCATGCGCCACACCTGCGCCGCATTGCTGGCCTGGGCACTGGTGCTCACAGCGGGCAGCGCCGGCGCACAGGAGTTCCCGGCCAAGCCGATTCGCGTCTACACCCCGTTCGCTGCCGGCAACACGCTCGACACGGCGCTGCGCATCGTCAGCGACCGCATGCGCGACAGCGGTGGTATGACCCTGATCGTCGAGAACAAGCCCGGTGGCGCCGGCTTCATTGCGGCGCAGGCCGGGGCGCAGGCGCCGCCGGACGGCTACACGCTGCTGCTGGCGGGGGCCGGCATGATGGTGATCAACCCGCACACTTTTTCAAAATTGCCCTACGACCCCGAAAAAAGCTACAAGCCGGTCACCAACTTCCTCGGCTCCGCCCTGGTGCTGGCAGCGCACCCGTCGCTGCCGGCCAACAACCTGACCGAGCTGATCGCTTACGCCAAGGCCAACCCGGGCAAGCTGTCGTACGCGTCCTTCACCGCCGGCAATTCGTCGCACTTTGCCGGGGTGCTGTTTAACCAGCGCGCCGGCATCGACCTGCTGCACGTGCCCTTCAACGGTACGCCGCCGGCGGTGCAAAACCTGGTGGGCGGCCAGGTCAACACCGCCTACCTGCCGTATCTCGCGGTCAAACCGCACGTCGACGCGGGGCGCGTCAAGCTGCTCGCCGTGACCAGCGAGAAGCGCAGCCCGCTGCTGCCTAACCTCGCGACCTTCGAAGAAGCCGGGTTTCCGGATCTGACCATCACCACCTGGGCGGCACTGCTGGCGCCGGCCGGCACACCGGACGCACTGGTGCAAAAACTGAACGCCGAACTCACCCGCGCGTTGCGCTCGGACGAGGTGCGCGACCGCTTCCGCGCCATGGACTTCGTGCCGCTGCCGTCAACGCCGGAGGAATTCACCGCCTACATGCGCAGGGACTCGAAGCGCTGGGCTGAAGCGGTGCGCCTGTCCGGATTCAAATCGGCAGAATGATGAACCAGCCCTTCCCGTTCCCGCTGCGCCTGCCGGTGTTTGCGGCACCGATGTTCCTGATCTCGGGTCCCGAATTGGTGCTCGCCGCCTGCAAGGCCGGCATCATCGGCGCGTTCCCGACCCCGAACGCGCGCCCGATCGAGGTGCTCGACGACTGGATGCGCCAGATCACCGAGGGTCTCGCCGCGGCACGCGCCGCCGATCCGCAGGCAGTGATCGGCCCGTGGGCCGCCAACCTGGTCACGCACTCGACCAACGCGCGCCTGCCCGAAGACCTCGAACGCATCGCCCGCTTCAAGCCGCCGATCGTGATCACCGCGCTCGGCAGTCCCAAGCCGGCAATCGAAGTGGTGCACGCTTATGGTGGCTTGGTGTTTGCCGACGTGATCAACCTCAAGCTTGCCAAGAAGGCCGCCGCTGCAGGGGTCGATGGCCTCGCCTGCGTGGCGGCGGGCGCAGGGGGCCATACCGGCAGCCTGACGCCGTTCTCCTTCGTGCCGGCGGTACGCGAGTTCTTTGACGGCTTCATCATCATTGGTGGCGGCATCGCCGATGGCGCCGGCGTGTTTGGGGCGCGTGCGCTCGGCGCCGACCTGATCTACATGGGCACCCGCTTCATTCCGTCCACCGAGAGCATGGCGGTTGCAGCCTACAAGCAGATGATCGTCGATTGCGATGCCGATGATCTTCTGGTGAGCGCCGCCATTACCGGCTCGCGCGCCAGCTGGCTCAAACCCTCGCTCGCCGCCAGCGGGCTCGACCCGGACAACCTGCCCGAAGTGCCCAAGCGCGACTACAACAGCAACACCGGCTTCAAGGACAAGCGCTGGCTCGACGTCTGGGCGGCCGGCCAGGGCGTCGGCGCGAGCCGCTCGATTCAAACGACGGCGCAGATCGTGGATGAACTGGAAGCCGGTTATCGCACCGCGCAGCGCGACGCGCGCGCCATCGTGTGAAGCAGCATCACGCCACACCGCCATGATCCGTCAGCACCATGCCGCCACGAGCCGCTCCCACCAAGGCTCAAGAAGTCATGTGCCGGTAAATCCTTGGTGGGAGCGGCTCGTGGCGCGATGGCCAAGCGGAATTTTCCTGCGTAGGCCCACCTGAACCGGGCGCGTAAACTTTCAATCCCAACCCATAGCGACCTCAAGGACGACACCATGGACGCGATCCTCGACGCAAATCTCCAGGAGCAAAACCCTTACCTCGATGGCGAATCGTTTGCGCCGCTGCACGATGAAGCCTTCTTTGATGGCGCGGCGCTGCGTGTCGAAGGCGTGATCCCGGCCGACTTCGGCGGCATCTACTTTCGCAACGGTCCGAACGCGTTTCATCGACCGGAGGGCCGCTATCACTGGTTTGACGGCGACGGCATGCTGCACGCGATCCGTTTCCAGGCCGGGCGCGCGAGCTACCGCAACCGCTGGATCAACACCACCGCGCTGCAGGAGGAAAAGCAGGCGGGCAAGCCGATCTGGCGCGGCATTCGTGAGCGTGCCAACCGGGAGCGGCGCGAGCAGCCCTTCAAGGACACCTCCAACACCGACGTGAAGTTCCACAACGGCAGCCTGATCAGCACCTGGTATTTGTGCGGCGTACCGTATCGCATCGACCCCTTGACCCTCGAGACCATCGGCCCCGATACCTTTGGCGGCAAGCTCAACACCAAGGTATCGGCGCACCTCAAGG
>JANLTL010000726.1:0-2047 GCA_031362905.1 Burkholderiales bacterium
TCGCGCTCATCTTGCGGTAGAGCTCGCCGGCCAGGTGCATCGAACTGCCGTTGCCGGACGATCCAAAATTGAGCTTGCCCGGATTGTTCTTGACGTAGCTGGTGAATTCTCCCAAGGTCGTGACCGGAAGCGACGGATGCACCACGAGGATATTGGGCACCGAGGCATACAGCGCAACTGGCAGAAGGTCCTTCTTGGGGTCGAACGGCATGCTCTTGTAAAGCGCCGGGTTGGTCGCCAGGGTGCCCGACGAGGAAGCCACCAGGGTGTAGCCGTCGGCCGTCGAGCGTACCGCCTCCAGGGTGCCGATGTTGCCGTTGGCGCCTGGCTTGTTCTCGACCACCACGTTGTGCCCGAGCGCCCGACCGAGCGCTTCGGCGAGCATGCGCGTCACTGGGTCGACCGTGCCCGCAGTCGGAAACGGAATGATCAGCTTGACCGGTTTGGTCGGATATTCCTGCGCCCACGCCGGCACCGGCGCAGCCGCGCCAAACAACACCAGCGCGGCCAGCGATTTCAACGCCGCCGATCTACAGGCAAAGTGAGTCATTGGAGAGTCTCTTGGTGAAAGAAGGATTGTGGAGCACAGCAAAAGCCGATTATGCCCGGCGCTGGCTGCAGCGGGAGGCTGATTCAGGAATTTGGTGGAGACCGTTTTAAGATATTGCTGCGCGCTTGTTCGATTCGAATGCCGGCCGCCGGCTTGCTGGCTTGCGGGGTTGAATGGCCAAGCCCTAAAATTCGGCCATGAACACCGTAAATCTTGCGCCCCTGATTGTCAGCATGGCCGCGCTCGGCATGGCCCTGGCGTTTTACGTCGCCGACTGCGATGCACCGACCAGCCGCATGCTGTCGCTTTTCCTGTTTTGCATGGGGTCATCAGTCGCGATCAAAGTGCTGGTGGCGGTTCCTTACCGCATGACGTATGGCGTGCCGCCTTGGGATGGCGTATTCGTTTTGCCCGAGGTGGCAGCCGGTTTGTTTGCCTTCGAGTGGCTGTTGCGCGTGCGCCGCACGATCCCAGCGGGTACTCTCAACACCCGCGGGGGCGATCGGGTCGTACGGGTTGGGCAAGGTTTCATATTGCTCGACGGCGTTCTGGCATTGCTGTTTCCGGTCAAGCGCACCTTGCACTTCAGCAATGTGCCGGTACTCGGCGAGGCGCTGGCCGAACCGAGCTTCTGGCTGTTTGCAGCACCGATGGGTCTGGCGATCGTTTGTGCCATTGTGGCCGTGCTGCTGATGTTGAACCGTCGTCCCGATCGCGCCGAGGCCTTGCGCGGTGTTTCATTCGCGCTGGGCGCACCGTTCATGGCGGCGGCCGGCTTCCTGCCGACTTCCGTCGCGCCGGTGTCAGGCATTACCGGCCTGATGATCCTGCTGGTCGGGGCGGTCCAGTATCACGTAACCCAGGGACGCCGCGCGCAATTCATGGCGCGTTTTTTGTCGCCGCAGGTGGCGCAAATGGTCAACCAGCGCGGCCTCAAGAGCGCGACCGACGAGCAGACCATCGAGCTATCGGTGGTGTGCTGCGACTTGCGCGGCTTCACCGCGTTTTCGGCGGCAACCTCGTCGAAGAAGGTGATCCAGATTCTGCGCGAGTACTACGACGCCGTCGGCGAGGCCGTGGCGAGCTTTGGCGGTACCGTCAAGGATCAGGCCGGCGACGGCGTGCTGATCCTGATCGGCGCACCCATCGCCTTCACTGACCACGCCAGCCGCGCCGTCGAGATGGCGCGGCAGATCCGCCTCAATGGCATCGCCGTGACCTCGCGCTGGTCGGACGGCGATCTCAATCTGGGGCTTGGGGTGGGAGTGGCTACCGGCTTTGTCACTGTCGGCGTGATCGGCGCGGCATCGCGTCTCGAATACACGGCCGTGGGCCCGGCAGTCAATCTGGCCGCGCGCCTGTGCTCGGAGGCCGCGCACGGGCAGGTGCTGGTCGATGCGCGCACCACCGACTGCCTGGGCGCCGGCGCGGTATCGCATCAACTGACCCTGGGCGAAGCGTTGCGACTCAAAGGTTTCGCTGAACCGGTACAGAGTT
>JANLTL010000009.1:0-2897 GCA_031362905.1 Burkholderiales bacterium
GCCGCTACACCGGTTGTTCTCTGGGCCGGGTGAACCTAAGAAATTCACGGTAGCGTCATTTACAGGGAATCGGTTTGCGCCGGGTTACTTGGCGCACGCTTAAATTTAGGTGACTCGCTGTGGTCTGGCCTGCCTGTTGGCAAAGACCGTGGTTAAAACCAAATAAACAGGATACGCATGTAGAACTTGCTGTAGCGGACTTGCGGACGGGGGTTCGATTCCCCCCGGCTCCACCAAAATAGTGGTAAGAAGCGGTCAGAAGTAATCTAAAAAGGTCGGTTTCTCCCTCTGAGACCGGCCTTTTTTTTGTCCAAATCGGTCCGCGGAAATTTATTGACATCAAAGAGCATTTGGGGGTGTCAGTGGGGGTACTTTCTTCCAATTCGATTTGGATACCCCCATGCCCTTAAATGAACTTGCAGTAAAGAAAACGCCTCCGAAATCCAAGCCATACAAGCTGGCCGACGGCAACGGCATGTTCCTCCTCGTCAACCCGACAGGCTCGAAGCTCTGGCGCTTCAAGTACCGGTTTGGCGGGAAAGAGAAGTTGTTGGCTCTTGGTATCTACCCCGAGGTGACGCTCAAGGACGCTCGTGGAAAGCGTGATGAAGCGAGGACAGCACCGACGTTGATCTGGAGGACTACCACTGATGAAATCACTACGAGACCCCAAACGTCGCCCGACGCACCCCGGCGCGGTGCTGCGAGAAGATGTACTGCCGCAACTTGACATCACCCAAGCGCAATTCGCGGCGCATATGGGTGTGAGCCGGTTGACCGTTTCCGAATTGCTGCACGAGTAGCGCGGCCTGAGCGCCGAGATCGCCGTGCGACTTGCCAAGGTGCTGCGTACCACGCCCGAGGTATGGCTGCGCATGCAGCAAGCGGTTGATCTGTGGGACGCGCAGCAGGACGCCAGCCGCTATGCGATGGTCGAGCCACTACCGAAGGAAGGGCTCGCCGCATGATTGCCGGACCTGCGCCTGATACCGGCACCGGTATACCTTGGGGCGATTACATGCGCAGCGTTTTGCAGGATGATGCGGAAGCTGCCGCCTACCTTGACGCCGCGATAGACGAGGGTGATCCGTCTGGTCTCTTGATCGCGCTGAGTCGCCTGATTGAGGCGCGCGCTGGCATGATTGTCGAACCGAAGTAGCCTGATTTGGGTTGCATTCGGGTTGCATTCCGCTCCCGAAAACGCCTCTACTCCGGCAACGCATTCAACTCGTAACTGGTGCTGCGCCCGCCCGCACCGGTTTTGCGCAGCACGCCGTGCGCCAGCAGTTCGTTGATGTCACGCAGGGCCGTGTCCGGCGAGCACTTGGCGATGGCCGCCCATTTGCTGCTGGTGAGTTTGCCTTCGAAGCCGTCGAGCAGCCGGTTGATCAGCTTTACCTGACGCAGGTTCAATGGCGTGGTGGCCCAGTGCTGCCAGAAACGCGCTTTGGTGAGCACGGCGTCGAGCGTGTGTTGTGCCTGATCGACGGCGCAATGCAGTACGCTGAGGAACCAGGCGAGCCATTCGGTGGCATCCATCGACCGTTTCTGGGTTCGCTCCAGAATGTCGTAGTAGGCCTTGCGCTCGCGCCCGATCTGCGCTGACAGACTGTAGAAGCGCTGCGGGCTGCCATCGGCTCGCGCCAGCAGCAGATCGCCGAGGGCGCGGGCGATGCGTCCGTTGCCGTCGTCGAACGGGTGCAGAGTGACGAGCCACAGGTGGCCGAGGCCGGCCTTGATGAGGGGGGGCGTGTTCGTGCCGTGATTGACCCAGTCGAGGAACCGGCTCGTTTCGGCTTCCAGACGGTCTGCGGGCGGCGCCTCGAAATGCACACGCTGCCGGCCGACCGGCCCGGACACTACTTGCATTGGGCCACCGGCATCGTCACGCCAAGTACCAATCTTGATTTGGGATAGGCCCGAGTAACCAGTGGGAAACAGCGCGGCATGCCAGCCGAACAAGCGCTCTCGAGTTACCGGCGCGTGGCAGTTGGTGGTGGCGTCAAGCACCATCTCTACCACGCCTTCGACGTGACGGTCAACCGGAGCCAAGGCGCCGATGTCCATGCCCAAACGGCGGGCGATGGACGAGCGCACCGATTCGAGATTGAGCTGCTCGCCCTCGATTTCGCTGGTCTTGATGACGTCCTCGGTGAGCGCGGCGAGGCTGGCCTGGGCGCGCAGGGTCATGCCGACGCCGGCTAGACGACCCATCAAGAGACCTTGCGCGCGGCTGACCTCGGACATCGGGCCAGCCAGCGCTGCCAGATCGAAATGCCAGTTCGGCCAGGTGCCGGACTGCCAAATGTAAGTGTAATCACCGCTATTCATGCGGAGATTATGCGTTACATTCTCCGCATACGCAAGTTATTCACCGCATTAAATGCGGAGAAAGAGAGGCTATTCGCCGCAAGTGGACCCGGTGTTAGCGTCTCGTCAGGTTTAAAGCTGTGCCACCGTCGACTCGATTGCATTCATGAGAGCCGCTCCCACCAACGCTTTCAGGCCAATTCCTCAGGGGAGGAAGTGATGCTAAACAGCGCGGACGACGCGATTGCCCAACACGCCAATCGCCTCACACACCACTTCGACCAGATCGCCATGCTTCAGCGCTGGCAGGGTCGGCCCGTCGCAGCCAAACCACACCACGTCGCCGGGATGCAAGGTGACGTATTGCGACATGCGCGCGAGGGTGTGCGCTACGCCGAAGATCATGGCGCTGGTGTTGTAACTCGACACCGTGTTGCCGTTGATGCGCACGTCGATCTGCTGGTTCATGGGGTCGATGCCGCTCACAATGCGCGGGCCCATCGGCTTGAAGGTGTCGGCGTTCTTGGCACGCCACAGGGTGCGGTCGCTCTTTTGCCAGCTGCGCTCGCTCACATCGTTGCCGAGGG
>JANLTL010000013.1:0-6265 GCA_031362905.1 Burkholderiales bacterium
TGATGGAAAAGCTGCGTGCAAAGCATTCTCGTTGACGCCGGGCCGCTGATCGCGCTCGCTGATGATGCCGACAAATATCACCGCCCGGTCAAGTCTTATCTGAGCAAGTTCAATGGCCGCATGCTGACCACCTGGCCGGTGCTGGCCGAGGTTTGCCACTTTCTGCCCGAACAAGTGCAAATCGATTTTTTGCGCTGGGCCAATGGCGGCGGCATCAGCGTGGTTGAAATGCATGAGACCGCGCTCTCGAGTCTGGCGGACTGGAAAGAAAAATACCGCGACCTGCCGATGGATCTGGCCGACGCATCGTTGATCTGGGTCGCGCAACAAACTGGCGTGCTCGATATCCTCACCATCGACCGCAAGGATTTCTCGGTCTACCGCATGCCAGGCGGTAAATCGCTCAAGCTGGTGTTGTAAGGCGTTCATTCGATCACCCGGTCGGTGCGAATCAACACCGTCTGCGGAATCTTCAGGCCAAGTGCTTTGGCAGTTTTCATGTTGAGCATCGTCTCGAAGCGCGTCGGTTGCTCGAACGGCAGGTCGGCGGGCAGGCGGCCCTTGAGGATGCGGTCCACAAACACCGCCGCGTTGCGGTACATATCGGCGACTCTGACGGAGTAGGACACCAGGCCGCCGAGCGGAGCGAAGATATCGTTGCCGTAAATCGCCGGGATGCGGTGCCGTGCCGCGAGGTCGACGATGGCGCGGGCGTTGACACTGAAGAACACATCGTTGGCCACCACCAGCATTTGCGCGCGCTGCTTGACAGCGTCATCAAACGCCCCGGGCAGCTCCTCTGCGCGCGAGGCGTGGATCAGCAGTGGCGTGAGGCCGCGCTGCCTGGCGGCGGCCGGAAAGCGGTTTTTGCGGAATGCGTAAACCGGACTGGCCGGGTCGGCGAGCAGGGCGATGCGCTTGGCCGCCGGCACCATCTCATGCAGGATTTCAACCATTTTCTGGTCGGCCACCTCGTCAATCAAGGCGTTGCCGGTGACATTTCCGCCGGGCCGCGCCAGACTGGCGGCAACGCCCTGCTCCACCGGGTCTGACATTGTGAGCGCGACGATGGGAATCGTCTTCGTCGCCTGCATCGCCGCCTTGACCGATTGCGAAGCCTGCACCAGGATGATCTGCGGGCGGCTCTGCACGATCTCGGCGAGCAGCCCGGGCAACTGATCGAACTTGCCATCGAGCTCGCGGATCTCGACGATCAGGTTTTTGCCCTCGACGTAGCCGAGTTCGCGCAAGCGCTGCTGGAAAGCCTCGGTGCGCGCCGCCATGCTGCGCAGGTTGCCCGGCAGCACCAGCACGATGCGCGGCACGGTGGGTTGGGCTTGCGCCCCGCGCGCAGGTATTGCAGCGAGCGGGACGATCGCCACGCTCCCTGCTGCCAGCAGAAATTGCCTGCGCCGGATGTGCTGCGTGTGTTGCCGCATGATGTTCCTCCAGATTCGCGTCAGCCAGCCCCACCGGTGCGTTGTGCGCGCGTGGATGCACTCGAATTAACGCACAGGGCCGCACCGCTTGCACAGTGAATATTCACACTTTCGGGGTCAAAATTCCGGCACGCCGGAGGCACGCACGCGCCACCGGCGCCCGCACCCGCAACACGCCCCTAAAACATGGCTGCGCTGACGGCGGATGACGTGCGATAGAATTGACTTTATCAACCTGCCTGCGAAACCGGCCAACCCATCATGAAGCGCGCACTCGACCGCACCGCATTTACCGTCACCAATCACCAAGGTGCGGCCGCTGCCGACAAGGCCTGGTGGGCGGCCGCCAGCCGGGATCAGAGGTTCGCGGCCGTTGAGTTGCAGCGCCAAATCGCCTATGGCTACCAGACTGCCCCGCGACTTCAAAGAGTTTTTGAAGTTGCTCGACCGGCACGGCGTTGACTATTTGCTGATCGGCGGGTACGCGGTTGCGTACTACGGCTATCCGCGCCCGACTGCCGGCATGGACGTCTGGATCGCGCTGCACCCGGACAACGCGGCGCGCATCACGCGGGCGCTGCGAGAATTCGGATTCAACACGCCCGACCTGGATGAGCAACTGTTTCTGGAGAGCGGGAACATCATCCGCATGGGGCATCCGCCGATGCGCCTTGAAATACTCACCCGGATTTCGGGGGTGGAGTTTGATCAGGCGTTCAAGCGCAGAACGGTCGATCAAATCGACGGGCAAGCGGTCAATCTGATCAGCCTGAAAGACTTGAAAGCCAACAAGCGCGCTGCGGGACGGCCGAAGGATCTGGACGATCTGGGCAAGCTCGCCAAAAAACCCAAAAACTGACGGTCGGCGCCGGCGCTGCCGCTCTGCCCGGCAGGTTCATTCAATCACCCGGTCGGCCCGCACCAGCACCGTCTGCGGAATCTTGATGCCGAGCGCTTTGGCGGTTTTCATGTTGAGCACCATTTCGATCAGTGTCGGCTGCTCGAACGGCAACTCGGCGGGTTTGCGGCCCTTGAGGATGCGGTCGACCATGGTTGCGGCATTGGCAAACAGTTGCACAGTGTTGAAGCCATTGACGACGAGACCGCCGGCACCTCGGCCATCATCTTCGGCAGCTGGTCAAAGCGGCCTTGTATCTCGCGAATCTCCAGCGTCAGGTTTTTGCCTTCGACATAACCCAATTCGCGCAGGCGGTTGCGAAAAGCATTGACGCGCTCCGGCTGGGTGCGCACTGAACCTGCGATCACCAGCACCACGCGCGGTGCGGCGGGCGCGCTCTGGGCGATGGCGCCGAAGGGCACCTGAAGCGTGATGGCGCCGAGCGCACCGATTAATTTGCGGCGGTGATGCATGCTGATTCCTCTCTGATGAACAGTGAAGAATGGCACCCTTCACTTCAAAACGTCCCAATAACCGCCCTTGGCGGGGCCGGTTCTGCGCAACCAGCCAGCCCCCTTCAGCTTGGCAATATTCTGTTCGACTTTGCGGCTATTGATGCCAATCTGCCCAGCCAATTCGCGGGCCGACACATGTGAATTGCGCCGCAACAGGGCAAGGATTTGCTTCTGGTTTTGGGTGAGATTTTCTCCGCCCTTTTCTCCGCCCTTTTCTCCGCCCTTTTTGCTGTCTGGGAGACTCGCCTCACTCTGCGCAAGCACCAAGTGCTTCGGGTTGGCCTTGAAGGTCAGCATCAGACCCGACATGCCGTAATCGTAAAGTGGTGCCGCGATACCGTGCGCCCGGCATTCACGCCTGATTTTTTCAATGCCCCGCCCCCACGACTCGATATAGCCGGCCCGGAAAAATGCATTGGCGATGAGCGGATTGAACGGCCGGGATGGGTGTTTTCCCATCAGGCGTTCAAGTGTCCAGTCCTGCGGCAACTGGCCCGGGTTCCAGATCACAATCCGGTGCGCATAGACGCTGATTTGGATCGGAATGCCACTGCTGTAATCCTTGTGCACCACTGCATTGAGCAGCGCCTCGCGCAAGGCCGCAAAGGGAAACAGAAAAGTCTCCAGCCGCTGGATGCCTTGGTAACTGATATGCGGCCCCTTCGAGTTCCTGCTTGGTGCTGCCGCTACGGTAGTGGTACTCCCCCTTGTAGCTGACTGGGCTGGGATAAGGTTCGACGAAAATTTCAATCGATTCCTGGCCTGGCGGCTATTGAACGCCTATATCGAGAACAAACTCGAACGCTTTGCGGCGGCTCATGCGGCAGACCCGAAAATCAATGTCAAACGTCAGAATTTTCGCAATGTCTTCATCGTTGCCGAGGCGTACCAGCGAGGCGTCGGCGTAGTCCATCGGCACATTGTCATATTGCGCCATCAGGTCGATCAGGCCGTCCAGTCTTGCACGAAAGCCTCCCGGCTCGCGAATATCGACCGCATCGGCATCCATGCCGCGCGCCAGCCACGTGAGCATCGCTACCGGACGCTCGCTGTCGTAGTTCAGCAGATAGCATGCCTTGGTAATCACGGCGTGCGTGGTCAACAGCTTGACGCGGTTGGTGCGCAGGTAATCCTTTACCGCCTGGTTTTGCTTGTCGTCGACGTTGAACAGCGCGACCAGCGGGCCGGTGTCAAGCAGCACGCTATCCACGCAACGACGCCTTCAGAATTTTTTCAGCCTCGGCACCCTGAATGGCAGGGTTGCCGGCGCCGTCAAACAAGTCCTTGCCGATCTCGTGGAGATTCACTGCGGCGGCACCGGGTTTGAGGTCGAAGTGCCGCATCAGCGCGTCGCGCACGATGTCGGCGCTGCTTTTTCCTTCCGACTGCGCGACATTGTTGATGGTGCGTTCGAGGTCTTGATTTTCGATGGCGACGGTCAGCATGACTCCACCCCGGTGAGACGAAAAAACGCATTATGGGGCGCGAACTTTTCGCCGATTCGCGAGTAGACGGTATCAGTGCAGAGGGCGGGTGGTGCGGGTGGTGCGAGTTGTGCGAGTTGTGCGAGTGGTGCGCAAGGCCAGTCGCGTCATCCGGTCTTGTAGTGCGTCATTCGATCACGCGGTCAGCCCACACCATCACCGTCTACGATCTCTCCTCTGAGGCATGATCAAGAATGGCTCCCCCGCAGTCCACTCATGCAAGCGCTTGCTGCTTTCTCGCATGGCGCGCGATGACGGCGCGGGTTTCCTTCATGACTTGCCCGTGCGGAACGGTTTTTCCGGCTTGCATCCCGGCCAGACCGATGCTGGTTTCGCGCACATCCTGCTCGACAAAATCAATGCCAAACTTGAATACGTCATCGAGCAGGGCCTGCGCCTCGCAGCCGGCTTCTTTGGCGAGTTTCGCCAGACGGCGCTGGTGGGCTGGTGTGAGGGCTGCTGCAATAGTCATGGCGCACCTCCGGAAACGATGGACGCGGCGATCATAAAACGGGGCGCCATGTCCCAAAAAATTTCACCGCCGCACGCTGGAGAGCACTATCTCAGGCATGATATTATAAGTCATGCCTGATAGAAAGCTTCACGACGATTTCAATCAGATTTCCTCACGGCGTGGCAACGGCCAGTTACGCCGCGAGGTGTGGGTTGACGAACGCGGACGAGTCACCCGTTACAACCTGGCCTACATCAATCATCACCTGTTTCAGAAAGACCATGGCCGCGTGCTCGGTTACGACAACCAGCACGGTTTGCATCACCGCCATGCATTTGGCAAAGTGGAACCGGCAGCATTTACTTCTTATGAAGACATTGAACAGCGGTTTGAGCAGGAGTGGCAGCAGTTGAACCAGAAAACGAGGCGTGAATCATGACCAAAGTCACCATCAAAACCGGCACCCCGGAACAGTTCTTCGAACGCGGCCGCAAAATTGCCCGCCTGGCGGATGCGGGCGGACGGATTCGGGCGCACACCATCCTGAGCTTCGAAGACCCAGTCGACCTGCTCAAGCTGCTGACGCCTGCGCGCCTCGCGGTATTTCAGGCAGCACGCGATCAACCCGGATCGATCACATCGCTGTCGGACTACCTGAAGCGCGACCGCAGCGCCGTCAAGCGCGATATTGATGCACTCGAGAAAGCCGGACTGCTCAAGACCGAGGTACAGGTACTTGCCGGCCACGGACAGATGAAAAATGTGCGTTTGGCCGCACGCCGGTTCAATCTGGAGGCACGGCTGGCCTGACTTCACCGGAGCGGGTGAGGTAGGCGGTCACGCGTACGCGTAGACGTGCTTCATAATTTGCCTTCAGGAGGCCTTATGTTCCGGAACATCACACCGCTCACCACTGAGCATCTGCATCTCATGCGCGAGGACATACAGCGGGTTGGCGACGACATGAAAACCTTCCGCGCCGACATCACCAAAGAGGTCAAGGAAGGTTTCGCCGAAATCAAGCAGCGCTACCGCGTGCAGGAGCATCAAATCATGGGATTGAAACGTTACGAGGTGTCGACGGCTGAAGACGTGACCGCCCTGCGCCATCAGATTGATGCCATGATTGAGCGGCTGCACAGGCTTGAAGACCGCGCTGCCCACTGAGTTTTCAGGAGATGCCATGTCCGAGAACGTCACGCCGCTGACCACCGAGCATCTAGCCATCATGCGTGATGACATCGCGCAATTTCGTGCGGAAATGCGCACAGAGTTTGCCAAGGTGACGGTGGAGTTTGACGACATGAAAAAGCGCTTCCGTGTGCAGGAGCACCACATCACGGGACTGCGCCGTGATGAAGTGGGCACCGCAGAGGAAATCACCGATCTGCGCCACCAGATCGACGCCTTGCTGGTGCGGCTCAAGCGCCTCGAAGACCGCACCCCCCACTGAACCCGCTGCGGCGGGATTTTGT
>JANLTL010000049.1:0-3389 GCA_031362905.1 Burkholderiales bacterium
CACCACCACCATCGCCAACAGCTGCCTGACCATCTCTCCCACCACCCTCGACTTCGGAGTGGTGAAGAAAGACTGCAACTCCCCCAACCGGAACTTCCAGATCTACAACTCGTGCACCACCGATGTGGTGATCAACGGGGCGGCCAAGGCAGCGATCAAGGTGACGATCAACCGGGCAATCGACGTGACGACACGCGGCGCGCCGTGCTGCCGGTGGTGATCGGCAAGGATCAGCCGCTGCGCTTTCGCGCCTGGCAGCCAGACACGGTGATGCAGGCCGCGGGCTTTGGCACCTCTGTGCCATCGGCCGGAGAATGGCTCACACCAACGGTTTTGTTGATTCCGCTGGTCGGGTTTGATGAGGCCGGCTATCGTCTGGGTTATGGTGGTGGCTATTACGACCGCACGCTGGCCGCACTGCAGCCAAAGCCGCGCACCATCGGCATCGGCTATGCGGCGGGGAAGCTGGCAACGATTCACCCGCAGCCATATGACGGCAAGCTTGATTCGATAGTCAAGGCTTGAATCGCCGCGGCCTGCGCGCGTGATGACGCTGCGGGGTCGCGCTACTGCTGCGCAGCACCTCCCTGTTCTGCCGGCCACTTTGTGTCAATCAAGTTGTGTCAGCGATTGTGCTGACAATTTTGTTTACAAAATGGTAAGGTCTTTCTCCCGTTTGGCAAACGGCAAGCTGAAGGCCACCCTGAGAGTCACCATGAGAACATATGGCGGCTGCACCCCGCACCCACACTGCCGGCACCCGGCCTGCCGCTGCCAGCCTGCGTCCCAAATCGACGCAGGCCGACGCCGGGCGTACCCGCCCGGCGCGTGCCGTGGATTTACAGGCCCTGCTGCGCGAACGCATCGCCTCACAGGAGATCGCGCCCGGCAGCAAGCTGCGCGAGCAGGCGCTGGCGGCGCAAGACAAGGTGCCGCGTGCACTGGTGCGCGAAGCCATGATTGCGCTCGAACAGCGCGGCCTGATCGAGCGCATCCCCAATCGTGGCGCTGTCGTGGTGCGGCTCGATCTCACCCAGGTGTTCGAGACCTACGACCTGCGCGAAGTGCTCGAAGGCCTGTGCGCACGCCTGGCGACACAAAACACCCAGCCGGCTTCATGGCAGGACATGGTCAAACTGTTCGATGGCCCGGTACGTGCGGCAACACGATTACGAATCCTTCATCGCCGGCTATGGGGTGTTGCGCGCGCGCATGATCGAGGCCGCTGCCAACCCGGTGCTGACCGGCATGCTCGACAGCATTTACGAGAAGACCCAGGCGATCATCCGCCGCATCATCATTCTCCCCGGACGCGCTGAGCGCGGACTGGCCGAGCATCGCGCGATGATCGCCGCGATGCGCCGTGGTGACGCCGCCGCTGCCGAGCGCCTGCGCCGCGCCAACATGCGCAGTGCCAAAGCCTGGCTGCAGCGCTACCAGAGCTTTGTGTTGTGAACCGTCATCGACGCCATGAGCCATCCTGACCATTCATCTGCAACCTCTGCCAATACGACGGACGGCCTCGGCACCGCAAACGGCGCCCTCTCGGGCTATCGCGTCCTCGAAATGGGCTCGACCGTGGCCGGGCCGTTCTGTGGCCGCCTGCTCGCCGATTTCGGCGCCGAGGTGATCAAGGTCGAGCCGCCCGAAGGCGATGCAGTGCGCACCATGGGCAAGCGCTTTCACGGCAAGTCGCTCTACGCGGCGAGCATCTTTCGCAACAAGTCGCTGATCTCGGTCGATCTGCGCCGCCCCGAGGGGCAGGACGTGATCCGCCGCCTGGTCGAGAAGTGCGACGTGGTGGTAGAGAACTTCCGCCCCGGCGCACTGGAGAAGTGGGGCCTGGGTTATGACGACCTGGCGAAGGTCAACCCCGGTGTGGTGATGGTGCGCGTGAGCGGCTTCGGCCAGACCGGCCCCTACAGCCAGCGCGCCGGTTACGGCGTGATCGGCGAAGCAGTCAGTGGCATGCGCCATGTCACTGGTGACCCGGACCGGCCGCCAAGCCGCGTGGCGGTGTCGCTGACCGACTGCATCGCCGGGCTGTACGCCGCATTCGGCGCCGCGCTCGCCCTGCTCGCCCGTGGCAAGAGCGGCCGCGGCCAGATCGTCGACAGTGCCCTCTACGAAGCGGCTTTCAGTTTCATGGAGCCGCACATCCCCGCGTATCAAAAACTCGGTGTGGTCGCCAACCGTGCCGGCTCGGGCCTGGCCGACAGCACGCCCAACAATCTCTATGCGAGCCGCGACCAGCAGTTCATCCACATCACCGCCATGGGCGATGCGGTGTTCAAGCGTCTGTGCGACAGCATGGGCCAGCCGGCTCTGGCCGACGATGCGCGCTTCAAGGACCCGGTGGTGCGGGCCGCCAATGTGACGGCGATTGACGACCTCATCGCGCGCTGGTGCGCGAGCCATGATCTGGCCACGCTCGAAACCCTGCTCAACGAAGCCGGCGTGCCGGCCACGCGCATCTTCACCATGACCGACATTTTTCGCGACCCGCATTACAAGGCGCGCAACACGATTGTCGAAATGCCCGACGAAGCGTTTGGCACCGTGGCGATGGCCGCACCGGTGCCGCGCCTCTCCGCCACGCCGGGGCACATCCGCCATGCCGGGCGCCTGGTGGGACAGGACACGCGTGCGGTGCTGGCCACAGTGGCGGGCTTGTCAAGCGCCGCGATCGATCAACTCGAAGCCGCGCGCGTGATCTACTGCGGTACCGAGGGCAGCAAAGATGCCGAGGGCGGCGCGGCCTGACGCCCGTCAAACAGAACAGCGGAGCACACTTGATGGCAATCGAAGACATCCTGCAGGACTACGAAGCGCGGCGCGTCAAGGCGCTCGCGATGGGCGGGCCCGACAAGCTCGCCAGGCGCCGTGCGGCGGGCATGCTCAATGCACGCGAACGCATCGACCACCTCTTCGATGCCGGCAGCTTCATGGAGTCCGGCCTGTTCGGCGCCTCGTCGGCCCTCGAAGCCGACCGCGACAAGACGCCGGCTGACGGCAAGGTGGCCGGTTACGGCCGCATCGACGGCCGCGAGGTCGCGGTGGTGTCGAATGACTTCACCGTCAAGGGCGCATCGAGCAGCGCCACCAACGGCAAGAAGATCGGGCAGATGAAGCGGGTGGCAACCCAGCGCGGGTTGCCGATGGTGTTCCTGGGCGAATCGTCGGGCGCGCGGCTGCCCGACACCATGGGTTCGCGCGGCATGGGGGTGATGCTCGGCAATGACCCGACGCAATACCGGCGCATGCGCGAGACGCCATGGGCGGCCGCCGTGCTCGGCCTGTGCTACGGCTCGTCAACCTGGTACAGCGGCTTTTCCGATTTTGCGGTGATGCGCAAGGGCGCCATCATGGCGGTATCGAGCCCGCAACTG
>JANLTL010000050.1:0-7811 GCA_031362905.1 Burkholderiales bacterium
GGCCGAGCGCCTGGCGCGCGCGCCTGCCGATGGCTACACCATCGGTGCAATGGGCGACAGCATGCTCACCCAGGTTCCGCACCTGCAAGCACGCATCAACTACGACCCGCTCAACAGCTTCGAGCCGATCAGTGTGTTGGCGTCGGTCACGATGGTGCTGGTGGTCCATCCTGCCGTCGCTGTTACCAACCTTGGCGAGCTGGTGGCCCTTGCAAAAGCACGGCCAGGGACGCTCGATTACGCCTCAGGGGGCATCGGCAGCCCGCAACATGTGGGCATGGAGCTGTTCAAGGACATCACCGGCACGGCACTGACCCACGTCCCTTTTCGCGGCGCCGCCCAGGCAGCGCTGGACGTGGTGAGCGGCCGCATTCCGGTCATGCTGACCGCTTTGTCGGTTGCGCTGCCGTTTATCCGCGATGGCCGTTTGCGTGCCGTTGCAGTGGCCAGCAAACAGCGCTCGGCGCTGCTGCCTGCAGTGCCAACTGCCGTCGAGTCAGGGTTGCCGGGCTACGAGTTCACCCCCTGGGTGGCGATCTACGCGCCCAAGGGCACGCCGGGCGCGATCATCGATCGACTTAACCGCGAAACCGGGTTGGCGCTCGCTGACCCTGCAGTGCGTGATCGCCTGCTGGCACTGGGGCTGGAACCTGAAACGTCGACACCAGGCGAGCTCGCTGTGCGCCTCAAGGATGACCACGCGCGCATGGGCAAGCTCATCAAGGCGGTTGGGATCAAGGGCGAGTGAGGCCGGGCCACGCCGGGTGACCCCCTGGGACAGTCTTGGAGGCTGCCAGTACCGGGTCAGTGCTGTCAGGTGTCAATTTGAAACGAGCGATCAGCTGCGGATGCCGCCAATAAAGCTTGCCAGCGCTGCGCCGATTTCGTGCGGGCAATCTTCCTGCACATAGTGTTTTGCCGGGACCGTGATTTCGGTCTGGTTCGGCCACGCCCGGCAAAAATCGCGCGCCGCACCTGCGGTGCCGTGCCCCTGCTCGGCGTTCACAAACAGCTTCGGCAGGTGGCTGCTGCCGGCGAGCCACGCGCTGTATTGCGAGACGCGCTCGCAGACATCGGCCGGCTCGCCGTCAAACGGAATTTCGCGCGGCCACACCAGGGTGGGCACGCGGGAGGCGCCTGGCTCGATGTAGGGGGCCATGTAAACCGCTTTCTCTTGGTCGCTCAGACGCCGGATCACGCCGAACTCGAACAGCATTTTCTCGACAAAGAAATTTCCCTGCAGCACCATCGCCTCGCCCTCGGTGCCGCGCAGGCGGCGAAACATCGCCTGGCGCTCCGCTGGCATGTCGGTCCACAAACGTGGTCGCACCATCGCTTCCATGTAGGCGATGCCGGCGACGCTGTCCGGAAAGCGGCACGCGCGATCGAAGCCGAGCGCCGCGCCCCAGTCATGCACCACCAGGATCAGGTTGCGCTTGAGACCAAGCGCTTCGAACCACGCATCGAGGTAGGCGCTCTGATCGGCAAACCGGTATGCCCCGGTGGGCGATTTGCCAGACTTGCCCATGCCGACCAGATCCGGAGCGAGGCAGCGGCCAAGCCCCTGCGCATACGGAATGATGTTGCGCCACAGATAGGAGGAAGTAGGATTGCCATGCAGGAAAACGATCGGGTCGCCGAATCCGACATCGACGTACGCCATCTCGCTATCGAGAACCGGAATGCGCTTCATCTCGTAGGGGAATTGCGCGGAGATCGGCTTGTCAGACATGGCTGCATGCTCCCTTGGGTGATCGATTGCGGCGACTGACAGGCGCCAGAGAAACGACTAGGCAGTCGCCGCGAAGCCGGCTTCGTGGTGGCGGCGGTTGTCTGCGGTTCATCACACGATCGTATCCGGTGCATTGTCGGCGTCAGAGCGGCACCAACGCAAGAGGGCAAATCAGCCTAACATCTATTCCTTGCGGGAATAATCGAGCGGGCTGCATGGATCGTCTTCAGGCAATGCAAACTTTTGTGCGGGTGGTCGAGTCCGGCAGCTTTTCGGCGATTGCAAAAGAACTCAACAGTACCCAAAGCGCCATCAGCAAGCAGGTAGCCGCCCTGGAGGGCATGCTGGGTGTCAAGCTGCTCAGTCGTACCACGCGCTCGCTGGCGCTGACAGACGATGGCGAACGCTATTTCGAGAACGCGCGACGGCTGGTTGCCGAAGTAGCCGAAGCCGAGAGTGAATTGCGCCGCGGCGAGCAGCAGCTCAAGGGTTGGCTCAGGGTGGCGGCATCGGTGGGGTACGGGCGGCTGGTCCTGATGCCGCTGGTACGCAGCTTCCTGGTTGAGCATCCACACGTGAAGGTCGATCTCAAGCTCCATGACGGGTTTATTGATCTGGTCGAACAGGGCATCGACGTCGCGGTGCGGGTCGGTGATCTGCCCGACAGTTCGCTGGTCGCGCGCCGGATCGGCACCACCCACCGCGTCCTGGTGGCGAGTCGGCGCTACGCGCGCACCTTGCCCAAGGGGCAGAGGCTGCCGCGCGAACCCAGGGACCTCGCACAACACAATTGCATCGTCTATACCGAGCTGGCGTCGGGCAATGAATGGGCCTTCACGGCTGGCGAGGGTGCCGCTGCGCCGCGCGGATCAAAGCAGGCCGTCCGCGCCCAAGGCAACTTGCAAACCAATAGTTCGGAGGCGATTCGAGCGGCGGTGCTGGCCGACATCGGCATCAGCTTCTCCCCCAATTGGCTGTTCTCCGGCGAACTGGCGAGTGGGGAGGTGGTTGCGCTGTTGCCCGACTGGACACCACCGCCGATCCCGATCAATCTGGTGAGTCCGTCACAGCGCAGGCACTCCGCGAAAGTCAAGGCATTCGGTGCGCACCTGGCCGGTGGCCTTGGTAAAGCGCGTTGAGTCCGCAGGCGGGGGAACATCGATTTTCCGGTTGGAGCAAAGGCCACCCTCGCGGAATACTGGCGCCCGCGCTCTGCAGCGCACGCCACACTATTCCACTTTCAGCCCCGCCTTGCGGGTGAGCGCCTCCCACACTGCGCCGTCCTGGTCGAACCAGGCTTTGGTCTCGGCAGGCGTGGCGAAGCTCATCACCGTGCCGCCATCGCTCTCGAGACGATTGGCGAACGCTTCCGAGCGCACGGCCAGGTTTGTTTCGCGATGAAGTTGCACCAGCAAGGCCTCGGGCGTCGTGGCTGGCGCCAGCATGAACGCATAGCCGTTCAGTTGCTGATACCCGGGCACTTGCTCGCTTGCGGCCGGCACGTGGGGCAGCACCTTGTTGCGTTGCGTACCGGCAATCGCGATCGCCTTCAGCCGCGCCTGGCGGATCAACGGCGCCGCGCTCTGCACCGTCATCACCACCATGTCAATGTGGTTGCCGCCGAGGGCGGCGAGCAGATCGGGCCCGCCGCGATACGAAATCGGAATGCCCTTGACCTTGCCGGCCTCTTCGAGGGCCATCCCCAGAAAGTGCCCGAGCGTGCCGTTGCCACCGAAACCCCACGACAGCTTGGCCGGCTCGGCACGCGCCGCAGTCACGAAGTCCTTGAGTGACTCAAGCTTGCTGGTGGGCGGCGCCACGAACACATAGGGCATGCTGCCCAGATGCGCGACGGGCACGAAATCCTTGAACGCGTCATACCCGCTGTTGCGCACCAGCAGCGGGTTGACGTAATGGTTGATGCTGTTGACCAGCAGGTTGATGGTGTCGCCGCCGCCACTCTTGGCCACCTGGTTGGCGGCGATGTTGCCGCCGGCGCCCGGCTTGTTCTCGACGATCACCGACGCGCCCGAGCCTTTTTGCAGGGCGTCAGCCATCGTGCGTGCCACGCCATCGACGCTGCCGCCGGGGGTAAAGGGCACGACCAGCCGGATCTTGCGGCTGGCCAGTGCTGTGTTGTCCTGGGTTTGGCCCTGCGCCGGCCCTGCGCCGAGCAAGGCAGCAACACACAGTGCGGCACCGGTGGCGAAAGTGATGCGCCGCCCCTTTGGCAAGTACTCCAGGCTCACGTGCGGCGATTGCATCGCGGCTGCTCCGGTGGCTTTCAGTGCCCTGAGCATAGCCTGCCGGATCAGGGGCCGATGCGCATGCGCAACATGGCTGGAGAAGCGCTCCCAGAGCGCGTCTACACGGCAGGCATGCGGAGAGCGGCTCTGGGAGCGCCTCTGCGCACCACCGCGCTGAATAAAACAGCTTGAACGGCGGTCTTAGCGCGCTGCGGCGGCTTCGTTGCTGTTGTTCTTGGTCACCAGAGTCTTGATCAGGCCATCGACGCCATTGACGGCAATGGCACCGTGGAATTGCCCTTTGTAGACCTCGACCAGGCGCGCGCCGAACACGGACAGGTCAGTTACCTTCCAGGCGCCGTCAATCTGCTCAAGAAAGTAGTCGAGCGGGATCGGCTCGCCGCCGTTGACGCTCACCAGTGACCGCACCGTTGCGTCGGTGTCGCCGGGCTGCATGCGCAGGGGGCGGTATTCGATCCTGGTGCCGGGCTGGTAGCGCGTGAAGGCTCCGGCATAGGTGTTGGTGAGCAGGCGCTTGAATTCGACGCCGAGTGCTGCGCGCTGCTCGGGCGTGGTGCGCGCCCAGTGCGGACCGAGCGCGCCCTGGGTCATGCGCGCGATGCTGACATAGGGCATGACCTTGGTGTCGACCAGTGCATTGATGCGTGCGCGGTCGCCGCTGAGCAGGGCTTTGTCGGCATTGAGTGCGCTGGTGACGCCGTCGACCGCGCGTTGCACGGTGAGGTCGGGGGAGTCTTGCGCGGCGAGCGGCGCGGCGGCGACTGCGGCAGCCAGGGTGAGCACGCCGGCGCAGGCGCGCAAGGCATTGGTGGCGGTGGCAGCGCTGAGGGTGAGGTGTGTCATGGTGGTGTGACGCTTCGGCAGGGGTTTTTGGCCAGAAAGTTGCGGCGACATTGCCGCAACTAGGGTGACAACGCAGTATCGGCCGGATTGGTGGACTCCGGCGGGCCAAATCGTGTCATTGAAGTGAACATTTGTGTCTTGCCGCCACTCTGTGGGCGGGGAGCTCGCCATGACCTTGCGCCAAAGAGTGGGTGCCTGTTCCAAGTTGACGTTTACGTAAACGTCAAGTAGGCTTCGCCTTTGTCCCGCGCCGGACCACCCAGTACCCCGGTACGCTGCGCCGTTCGCGTCCTGCCGGCGCGGCATACAATCTTTTGTCGAACGACCGCACGCGCGGTAACCCCAGACTTCGAGGCGCACCATGACCGACCTTTCCGTTCAGAAACAGCTTGAGAGCCCGCGCCTCAAAAACAAGGTGCGCTTTGTCACCGCGGCATCGCTGTTCGACGGCCACGACGCCTCGATCAACATCATGCGCCGCATCCTGCAGGCGCAGGGCGCCGAGGTAATCCACCTCGGGCATAACCGCTCGGTCGATGAAGTCGTCACGGCAGCCCTGCAGGAAGATGCGCAGGGCATCGCCATGTCGAGCTACCAGGGCGGACACGTCGAGTATTTCAAATACATGGTGGACCTGCTCAAGGAGCGCGGCGGCGCGCATATCAAGATTTTTGCGGGTGGCGGCGGCGTGATCGTTGCGGACGAAATCCGCGACCTGCATGCCTATGGCGTCACGCGCATCTACTCACCCGAAGACGGGCAAAAGATGGGCCTGGTCGGCATGATCTGGGACATGCTCGAACAATGCGATGTCGATCTATCGAGCTATGCACCCAAACAACTCGACGCCATCACCGGTCCGGCACAGCCAAAGCGCCGTGCGCTGGCGCAGTGGATCACTGCCATCGAAAACGGCAAGGCCGATGCGACGATGCACCAGCAGATGCTCGCGGCCGCTGCCACGACGCGGACCCCAACGCTCGGCATCACCGGCACCGGTGGCGCCGGCAAGAGCTCGCTGACCGATGAACTGATTCGCCGGTTTCGGCTCGACCAGGGTGACGGCCTGCAGATCGCCGTGATCTCGATTGACCCGTCACGTCGCAAGAGCGGCGGCGCACTGCTCGGCGACCGCATTCGCATGAATGCGATCAATCACCCGAACATTTTCATGCGCTCGCTCGCCACGCGCGAAGCGGGCAGCGAAATTTCCAAAGCCCTGCCCGACGTGATCGCGGCCTGCAAGGTCGCCGGGTTCGATCTGATCATCGTGGAAACCTCGGGCATCGGCCAGGGCGATGCCGCCATCGTGCCGCTGGTCGATGCCAGCCTGTATGTGATGACGCCCGAATTCGGCGCCGCCTCGCAGCTGGAAAAAATCGACATGCTCGACTTTGCCGATTTCGTCGCAATCAACAAATTCGACCGCAAGGGCGCGCCCGACGCACTGCGCGATGTGCGCAAGCAATACCAGCGCAACCGCGAAGCCTGGAGCAGCGCCACCGAAGACATGCCGGTCTACGGCACCATGGCGAGCCGCTTCAATGACGACGGCGTCACCGCCCTCTACCAGGGCCTGTGCCCGAAGCTGACCGAACTGGGCCTGGCGCTCAAGCAAAGCCGGCTGCCCAAGGTCAAGGTGAAGTCATCGAGCAACCAGACGCCGATTGTGCCGCCGGCCAAGGTGCGTTATCTGTCTGAAATTGCCGACACGGTGCGCGGCTATCACGCGCAGACAAAAACGCAAGTGGCATTGGCCCGCGAGGCGCAGCAGCTGCAGGCTTCCAGGGAAATCGCGTCAAGAGACGCTCCCACCAACGGTTTCAGCGATGCCGCCCTGAATGGCTTGGAGAAACTGGCGGCCGAACGCGAAGCCCGCCTCACGCCCGAAGCCAGGCAACTCCTCGCGCAATGGCCGGAAATGCAGAAAGCCTACGCCGGTGACGAATACGTCGTCAAAATTCGCGACAAGGAAATCCGCACCGGCCTCACCTACACCTCATTGAGCGGCACCAAGGTGCGCAAAGTCGCCCTGCCACGCTTCGAAGATCACGGCGAGCAACTGCGCTGGCTGATGCTCGAAAACGTGCCCGGCTCCTATCCTTACACCGCCGGCGTGTTCGCGTTCAAGCGCGAGAACGAAGACCCAACGCGCATGTTCGCCGGCGAAGGCGATCCGTTCCGCACCAACAAGCGCTTCCATCACGTCTCCAAGGACATGCCAGCCAAGCGTCTCTCGACCGCGTTCGACTCGGTCACGCTGTACGGCAACGACCCGGATCTGCGCCCTGACATTTACGGCAAGGTCGGCAACTCGGGGGTAAGCATCGCCACGCTCGACGACATGAAGGTGGTCTACGGCGGCTTTGATCTCACCTCGCCGAACACCAGCGTGTCGATGACCATCAACGGCCCAGCGCCGACGATCCTCGCGTTTTTCATGAACACCGCCATAGACCAGAACCTCGACAAGTTCAAGGCTGACAATGGCCGCGAGCCGACTGCAGACGAAACCGCAAAGATTCGCGCCTGGGTGCTCGAAAACGTGCGCGGCACGGTGCAGGCGGACATCCTCAAGGAAGACCAGGGCCAAAACACCTGCATCTTCTCGACCGAGTTTTCGCTCAAGGTGATGGGCGACATCGCCGAATACTTCGTCCACCACAAGGTACGCAATTTCTACTCGGTATCGATCAGCGGCTATCACATCGCCGAAGCCGGCGCCAACCCGGTCTCGCAACTCGCGCTTACGCTCTCGAACGGCTTCACCTTCGTCGAAGCCTATCTCGCGCGCGGCATGCACATCGACGACTTCGCTGCCAACCTGTCGTTCTTCTTCTCCTACGGCATGGACCCGGAGTATTCGGTGATCGGCCGCGTTGCGCGCCGCATCTGGTCCACCACCATCAAAATCAAATACGGCGGCAACGAGCGCAGCCAGAAGCTCAAGTTCCATTCGCAGACTTCCG
>JANLTL010000069.1:0-1572 GCA_031362905.1 Burkholderiales bacterium
CGCCGCCCTTGGCATTGATCTCGTCGATGGCCATCAGCGCGACGTCCTTCAACACCGTTTCGGAGATGGCCATCGTGCCCGACAGCGAATGCAGGATGCCAACCTTGATGGTTTCCTGCGCCATCAGCGGGAGTGAGAACAGGCCAGCGGCGGCGAGCGACGCACTCAGCACAATTTGTTTTACAAATACTCTGCGTTGCATGAAAGACTCCTCCAATAAATGGGTAAACGACAAAGACAAAACTGATCGGACTGGCAGCGTGAATGACTGCTACCGAATCGTTGGCAATTCAGCATGCAACGTGCCATGTTTCCACTTACCCCGATGAGAGTGGCTTCCACCAAGGGTTTCAGGGCATTGATCATTGGCCTCGCGCACCGGATTTGAGCACCTCATATCTGTGTCGCACCAAGATGAAGCGCGGCCCTTGATCGATGCACCGCAATCGCGCACGCACGTCAATGCTTTGCCATGGTGTAGTCAATCAGTTAAGCTTTGCGCGCTTTTGAACCTTCGGACCACGCCATGGAATTGACTCCGCGCGAACGCGACAAGCTGCTCATCTTCACTGCTGCCCTGGTAGCCGAACGCCGCAAGGCGCGCGGCCTCAAACTCAATTACCCGGAGAGCGTGGCTTTCATCAGCGCCGCCATCTTGGAAGGCGCGCGCGACGGCAAAAGCGTTGCCGCCTTGATGAGCGAAGGCACCAGGATCCTGTCACGTGCCGACGTCATGGAGGGTGTGCCGGAAATGAGTCCCGACATCCAGGTCGAGGCCACCTTCCCTGACGGTACCAAGCTTGTCACCGTGCATCATCCGATTCCCTGAAGGCGCTCGTCATGATCCCCGGAGAATTTCACATCCAGCGAGGCGACATCGAGATCAACGTCGGCCGCGCAACCGCCACCGTCAAGGTTGCCAACAGTGGCGACCGGCCAATCCAGGTCGGCTCGCACTTTCATTTTTACGAGACCAATGGCGCACTGAAGTTCGAGCGTGAGACTGCGTACGGCATGCGCCTCAACATCGCGGCCGGCACCGCAGTGCGTTTCGAGCCGGGGCAATCGCGCACCGTTGAGCTGGTGGCGCTTGCCGGTGCGCGCAAGGTGTTTGGCTTCAATGCTGCGGTGATGGGGAAGCTGAAAGAGACGGCCAAATGAAAATTTCCCGCCAGGCCTACGCCGAAATGTACGGCCCCACCACCGGCGACCGCGTGCGCCTCGCCGATACCGGACTGTGGCTGGAAGTGGAAAAAGATTTCTGCGTCTATGGCGAAGAAGTAAAGTTCGGCGGCGGCAAGGTGATACGCGACGGCATGGGCCAGGGCCAACGCCCCGCGGCCGAGGTCGCCGACACCGTCATCACCAATGCACTGATTGTCGATCATTGGGGTATCGTCAAGGCCGACATCGGCATCAAGCACGGGCGCATACAGGCCATAGGCAAGGCCGGCAATCCCGACATACAGCCGGCGGTAACGATAGTCATTGGTGCCGCCACCGAGATCATCGCTGGCGAGGGCATGATCGTTACCGCCGGTGGCATCGACGCGCACATACACTTCATCTGCC
>JANLTL010000077.1:0-4441 GCA_031362905.1 Burkholderiales bacterium
GCCCCACCATGGCGCGCAGCGCACGATCGAAGGCGGCGATCAATCGGTCAGGCATGGCAGAAACGGGGTTCACCCGTGGCAGGTCAATCGTCTATAGTCTGTATTATCGGCCTTCTTCCAGCGCACGCGCCCCCGACTCCCATGAGCCCGCTTTCGATCCTCAACCCGGTCTACCGCCGTGACAACATGGCGCCTTTTTATGTCGTTGACGACATTTTCACCGGCGAAGAGCTGGACTCGATCGCGCAATACTGCAAGGCGGCCGGTACCGAAAAAGCCAAGGTCCTTCAGTCACGCGGCGCCATCGTCGCCGACGATTCGCTGCGCAAATCCGACATCATGATGCACGGCATCAACCGCGACAACCAATGGATTTTTGAGCGCGTCGCCGAAGCCTTCGACGCCGCCAACCGTGATGCCTATAATTTCGAGCTCGACGGCTTCAACGTGTTTCAGTATGGCGAGTACAACGACAAGGGCGCCCACTATGAATATCACATGGACGTGTCTTTCGCGAGCATCAGTGACCGCTTCGTCATCGGACGCAAGTTGTCGCTGTCGATCATGTTGAATCATGAGAGCGAATTTACCGGCGGTGATTTTCAGATGGTCATCGACTCGCAAACCATGCAAAACCCGATCACCGTGCCGCACAAGCGCGGGCGCTTTGTGTTTTTCCCGGCGTTCATCGTGCATCGTGTCGCGCCGGTGCTCAGCGGCACGCGCAAAAGCCTGGTGTTCTGGGCGCTGGGGCCGAAGTTCAGATAGGGGCTGGAGCGGAAGTTCAGGTGGGTACCCGCCTCACCGCGCGTCGGCCCAAGGGTTGACCAGGTTGACCGGCAGATCGTCAAAATGCCGCAGGTTGCGCGTGGCCAGAGTGGCGCGCCGCGCCACAACGATACCGGCGATGAAAGTGTCGCGCATATCGACCGGCCGGCCGCGCGCCTTGCGTTCGGCAGCGATGTGGGCGGCCTCGATCGCAGCAGTGTGTTCGAACGGCACTACGCGGTTTTCCAAATCGTCTTGCAGCAGATCCTCGAATCGCTGTTGCAAGTCTCGCTGGCGCTCGCCCGGTGCCAGCAAGGCCAAACCGTAGCGGGCTTCAAACAAGGTAATGCTGGTGATCCAGACCAATTCGCCTGGTTGACGATCCAGCCAGGCGGCTGCTAGCGCATCGGGCTGCTGCTGCATCAGCGCCGAAAGGACATTGGTATCCAGAATAATCACTGACCAAGGTCCATCGGTTCAGTCCGGTGACCACGCCATTCGGGCAGAGGTGCAGTCAGGCCGGCACCGGCGAAGCGCGCGGAAATTTGCGTGCCGAGCTTGCGTGGCGCAGGTGCTTGCTCGCGCACTGCACGGCGCAATATCTCGCGCACTTCTTCTTCCATGCTCCAGCCATGAACGCTGGCGCGCTGTTTCAGGCCCGCCTTTACGCTCTCTTCAATGTTGCGAACGATAACCTGTGCCATGAGCCCGCCAGTAGATTGACAGAAATAAGAAGGTCATGATATCACGATATCAAACACTGTCCCGGACAAAAACCACCGGGTATCCATTTAGTTTCATTTACTGCAACTTCAGTAGTGTCCGGTCAATGAAGCCCATCCGCGATGGAGAGCCAGTATCCATGCGGGTTTGCGGGCGATTTAGTTTGGTGCCGATTTGAAACTCGAATTGCCATTTTTGGGTAGTTTTCCGGGGTTGACCACTCCGGGGACTTCTCATGAATTCTGGCAAGACGCTGTTTGCGCAAGTGATGGAGTACGTGCCGTGGACCAGCTTTGCGCGCATCGTGGCGCGTTACTCGGGCGATGCGCGTGTGAGCACGCTGCGCAGTGCCGAGCACTTTCGCATCATGGCCTACGCGCAATTGACTTGGCGCGAGTCGTTGCGCGACATCGAAGTCACGCTGAGCGCCAACGCCGCCAAGCTCTACGCAATGGGTTTGCGCCAGGCAGTGCGGCGCGCCACGCTGGCCGACGCCAACGAGCGGCGCGACTGGCGCATCTGGGCCGATTTGGCTGCGGTCTTGATTCGCCGCGCCAACCGTCTCTACGCAGACGAACCACTTGGTCTGGAGGTCAACATTCCAGACAAGGTGTATGCCCTCGATGCGACCACCATCGATCTGTGCTTGAGCCTGTTCGACTGGGCGCCGTTTCGCTCCACCAAGGCCGCGATCAAGCTGCACACGCTGCTCGATCTGCGAGGCGCCATCCCCAACTTCATTCACATCAGCGACGGCAAGATGCACGATGTGCGTGTTCTCGATATCCTGCCGATCGAGGCCGGCGCCTTCTACATCATGGATCGCGGCTACCTGGACTTTGCGCGCTTGTACACGATGCATCAGGCTGGGGCCTTCTTTGTCACGCGCGCCAAATCCAATTTCAATGCGCGGCGCGTTTACTCGGCCAGCGTCGACAAGACCATCGGCGTGAAGTGCGATCAGACTGTTGCGCTCAACGGGCACTACAGCGCCAAGGATTATCCGGAGCACCTGCGCCGCGTGGTCTTCAAGGATGCGAAGACCAAAAAGACGCTGGTGTTCTTGACCAACAACACGACACTTCCTGCGCTGGTCATCGCGCAGCTTTACAAGAATCGCTGGCAGGTCGAATTGTTCTTCAAGTGGATCAAACAGCATCTGCGTATCAAGCGTTTCTTGGGCAACAGCGAGAACGCGGCGAAGTCGCAAATCTGGTGCGCCATCGCAACCTACGTGCTCATCGCTATCATAAAAAAAGAACTTCAACTGAGTGCCTCGCTCTACACTTTGCTACAGATTTTGTCGGTCTCGGTTTTCGAGAAAACCCAGCTTTCATGCGCCTTTCAGGCCGATGACTCTCAAATCGAACTACCACCACTCCCTAACCAATTGAAATTGTTCGGGTTTTGACCGGACACTACTGAATGCTCATATTGATTTTGCCTGCGAAGGCTGCGCTTTTGCGCGAAGGGATACGCGCGCATTGGACGGCAGTGTATATGGGGATTTTATCGTTGGCAGCTCACGCTGCACGGTTTCGTACAATCGCGCTACCCGTACACGCGTCCGACCAGCCTCCTGTGCCTCACATTCGCAAATCCATTCTCGTAGCGCACAGCGCGAAACGCATGTTTGATCTGGTTGCCGATGTGCCCGCGTATCCGCATTTCATGCCTTGGTGCGGCGGTGCTTCGGCGCAGACCCTGGATGACGGCATGGTGCGGGCCAAGATCGACATCCGCTTCGGCGCCGTGCAGTCTGCCTTCACCACACTAAACCGCCATCTTCTTTACAGGCGGATCGACATGGAATTTGTCGATGGACCATTCAATACATTGACCGGACGCTGGGACTTTTCTGCCTTGACCCCGGATGCCTGCAAAGTGGAGTTTGCGCTCGATTATGAATTCGCGAGTGGCATGATGGGCCGGGTGATTGCGCCAGTATTTGACGTGATTGCGGCATCATTTGTAGATGCTTTTTCGGCACGCGCGGAGGCTTTGTATGCCTGATCAAATCAGCGTCCTGGTGGTATGGGCGTCAGGAGCGGGGAGCGAGGAGACAGCGCGCCTACAAGTCGCGCCCGGTACCACTGTCGAGCAAGCCGTCGCCGGCAGCGCACTGGTTCGCCAGTTCCCGCCGAGTGGCGGGGACGACGTCAGATACGGTATTTGGGGAAAACGCGCAGCGCCTCAATCATTGGTTCGCGACGGCGACCGCATCGAAATATATCGCCCTCTGAAAGTCGATCCCAAATTGGCGCGTACTCGCCGCGCACGCAAACAGAAGGCCGCACCCGGGACGAAGGCAGCCGGCTAGGGTGGGGGTTCGCCGGCAGCTCAACACCTGCTGGCGGCCACTTCTTGCTTTGCCTTGGCAATATCAGCAGCGCGCTGCTCGTCATTGATGAAGTAGCGCTCACCCTTGTCGTCCGTGCGCGAGACGCGCTGGCCGCCTTCCAATCCGGCTAGCGCCTGACGCAGACTGGCGCAAGCGGCAACACGTTGCTGTTCCTGTGCTGCCTTGTCGCCATCTTCCTTGGATTTCTTTTGCGACTCAAGTTGCCGTTTTTTGGATTCGGCTTCCTGCTCGGCTACTGATTTCGGTGCCGCGGGCTTTGCCGCGGCCTTGCCTGCAGGTGCGGACACTGTCGCGCCGCTGGTCGCGGCCGCCGCAGGAAGCGAGGCGGCCGAACGCTTCGGTGCCTGAATCACGTTCCCCGGCGGAATGTTCTTGGGGGGCGGCTGATCGCTATAGACCATCTGTCCTTTTTCATCACGCCATTTATAGGCTTGCGCAAGTGCGGCGCCAGGAAGCGCGATCGCCACAACGACCGCACCAATTGCAAAAATGTTGATTCGATTCATGTTGTTTTCTCCCAGTGATGCGGGACTTAAGTCCGCTGCCACCACAATCAGCGCAGCACCTTAAAGGGTTTCGAGCTGTACG